>CAMAWQ010000045.1 GCA_945862005.1 Hylemonella gracilis
CATGGGCTTTGTGGCGCAGGTCGGCTTCTGAGCTCCAGCGTCCCACCACCTCTTGTAATTCCGCCCGATTGGGGGTGATCACAGTGGCGCCGGTGTAGCGGGCGTAGTCTGACCCCTTGGGATCCACCAACACCGGAATGGATGCCCTACGGGCCAGAGCCAACATGTTGGGTATGTGTTGCAGACCGCCTTTGCCGTAGTCCGAAAACAAAATGGCTTGGTGTGCTGGCAAGATGCGGCCAAAGGTTTCAGTTTGTGAGGCCAGCATTTCGCGCTGCGGGGCTTTTTCAAAGTCGAGTCGAATCAACTGCTGTTGCCTGCCAATCACCCTGAGTTTGACGATGGTCTGCATTTGCGCATCGCGCGCAAAATGCGGCGTGATGCCGGTTTGCGACACCAAAGCTTCTAACTTGTGACTGGCCTCGTCATCGCCCACCACGGTCAATAAAGAGGCTTGTGCACCCAGCGCCACCACGTTGCTGGCCACATTGGCCGCACCTCCTAGGCGCTCTTCTTCATTTTGAATACGCACCACCGGTACAGGCGCTTCAGGGCTGATGCGGTCTACCGCTCCAAACCAATAGCGGTCCAACATCACATCGCCCACCACCAAAACCTGTGCTTGGGACAGTTGTGTGGGCGTGACGAGCGGCGGCATGTTAGACATGGTGAAAAGGAGGGTTAAAGAAACGTTAGAAAAGGACAGAGCTTAAAGCTCCTCGACGCGGCGGGCGGGGTAGCTGTCCCAAGCCTGACAGCCCGGGCATTGCCAAAAGTGGCGCTTGGCCTCAAAGCCGCAAGCCGCGCAACGGTATCTTTGCAAGGGTTTGACGGCATGGTCCAGCGCACGCTGCACCTGCGGATGGTATTGGTTGTGCTCCAGTTTTTCGCCGGCAATCCATTGTGTGGCGGCGACTAGCGATGGAAGGCGCTCTAAGTGCTTCACATACCAACCCCGTGCGGTATTTTTTTGCTTGGCCAGGTGGTCTTCCAATTCCACGATGGCTTCAATCACGTCCAGCGAGGGGGTTTGCTCGTAGCTCGATTTAAGCGCTTGTAGGCCATCGGCTACCTGGTCGCATCCTATGCAGGCTTTGGGGTACAAGCCTGCTATCAGTGGAATGGATGCGGGTACATGCTCCATAGCGGCTGTGAGCGTGGTAAAGGCGGCAGCATGATGAGACAGGTCAAGTTGCAGTTGGGCCAGCTCCATGCGGGGGCGGGGAGACTGGGGGGACAACTCAATGGCCTCTTGCAACAACGCCTGAGCCTGCGACGATTCCTCTGCCTTAGCCAAGGCTTGGGCCTGTTCGCATAAATAGTGCGCCAGCCTGCCAGTAAAGCTGCCGGTTTTGGTGGCATCCAGTTTGCGCGCCACTTGGGCGGCTAGCGGCCAGTCGCGGGTACGCTCATAAATTGAAAGCAGAGCCAAGAGTGCGTCTTCTTCTAAGGGTGTGCCCGTGAGTTTGTTTAGGGCTGATTCAGCACGGTCGAGCAAGCCCGCTTTTAAAAAGTCCATGCCTAAGGCGTATTGGGCTCGCTGGCGGTCGTGGTTGTTCAAGTCGCCGCGAGCCAACAAATGCTCGTGTACCCGAACCGCGCGCTCAAACTCGCCGCGGCGTCGAAACAAATTACCCAGCGCAAAGTGCAGCTCTGAGGTGTCGGGGTCGTGCTGGACGGCTTCAATAAACGCGTCAATGGCTTGGTCTTGCTGTTCATTGAGCAAAAAATTCAAGCCTTTGAAATAGGCTTTGGGAGACTGGCGGTTTTCAATACGCAATTGCCTGAGATCGAGGCGAGAAGCCATCCAACCCAAGCCAAACGCCACAGGCAGGCCCAACAAAATCCAACTCAGTTCAATTTCCATGGGGGGTGCCTAGAGTGGTTGGGGGTAAAGCATTTGCAGTGGAGGCATCAGTAGTGGGGCCGGACCGCCCCAAATGCCTCGAACGCCACACTTTAGGCAGCATGGCGGCAATGCCCAAACCCAGACCCAGCATAAACGTGACCAGCACTACGATCACCGTGGGGGCTCGCCAATAGGTACCAAAGAAAAAATGCACAGTGGCGTCCTGCTGATTGTTCAGAGCGAAGGCAAATAGGGTAAAAAAAATGGCTGCTTTGACAAGCCATTTCAGCAGCCAGACGATGTGTTTCATCCAAGTCCTCGGTATCGAGGCATTTTATCGGGCTGGTGACGACGTGCGAACCTTGGGTGAGGCTAAAGCGGGGGCAGAGCTTGTAGATGGCAAGGGCAGTAATTCCCCTAGAGGGCTTGTGCGCTCGTCCACGGCTTCGCGCAGGGCCTTGCCGGGCTTGAAATGGGGCACGCGTTTTTCAGGGATGGACACGCTCTCGCCACTTCGAGGGTTACGCCCCATGCGCGGGGGGCGGCGGTTGATGGTGAAGCTGCCAAAACCCCGGATTTCAATGCGATGGCCCCGAACCAAGGCATCATTCATGGCATCCAATATAGCTTTGACCGCAAATTCGGCATCGCGTTGAGTCAGCTGCGCAAATCGGGCAGCCAGCTCATCCACCAGGTCGGAACGCGTCATGAAATTCTCTGTGGATCTACGTTGTACAAAAACGGTCTTGCACTGCAACTGACACCCCAACAACAAAGCTTAGCCACAAGACTAGGCGTTGTTGCTGGGGCTGTGTTTGAGTAAGTCAGCTTAGTTGTTGTCCAACTTGGCGCGCAACAGAGCTCCCAGGCTGGTGGTACCAGCGCTGGTGTTGTTTTGGCTTAAGTTGGCCATAGCTTCTTGCTGGTCCGCATTGTCTTTGGCTTTGATCGACAACTGAATGTTGCGGGTTTTGCGGTCTACGTTGACCACCACAGCGGTGACTTCGTCGCCTTCTTTGAGCATGTTACGCGCGTCTTCCACGCGGTCGCGGCTGAGTTCTGAGGCGCGCAGGTAACCCAAAATGTCTTCGCCCAAGTCAATTTCAGCGCCTTTGGCATCCACGGTTTTGACCTTACCCGTAACCACTGCACCCTTGTCGTTGATGGACGCAAAGGTGGTGAAGGGGTCGGAGTCGAGTTGCTTGATGCCCAAGGAAATGCGTTCGCGTTCCACGTCCACCGCCAGAATGATGGCTTCCACGTCTTGGCCCTTTTTGAAGTTGCGCACAGCGGTTTCGCCTGGCTCGTTCCAAGACAGGTCAGACAGGTGCACCAAGCCGTCGATGCCGGCGGCCAAGCCCACAAACACACCAAAGTCGGTGATGGACTTGATCGGGCCTTTCACGCGGTCGCCGCGCTTGCTGTTCATGGCACATTCTTGCCAAGGGTTGGCGCGGCACTGTTTCATGCCCAAGCTGATGCGGCGCTTGTCTTCGTCGATTTCCAGCACCATGACTTCGACCTCGTCGCCCAAGGCCACCAACTTGCTCGGGGCCACGTTTTTGTTGGTCCAGTCCATTTCAGACACGTGCACCAAACCTTCAATGCCGGGCTCAAGTTCTACAAACGCGCCGTAGTCGGCAATGTTGGTGATCTTGCCGAACATGCGGGTGCTGGTGGGGTAGCGGCGACCGACGCCAAACCAAGGGTCATCGCCCATTTGCTTGAGACCCAGCGACACACGGTTCTTTTCGGTGTCAAATTTAAGAATCTTGGCTGTGATTTCTTGACCAGCTTGCACCACCTCACTGGGGTGACGCACACGGCGCCAGGCCATGTCGGTGATGTGCACCAGGCCGTCAATGCCGCCCAAGTCCACAAACGCACCGTATTCGGTGATGTTTTTCACCACACCATGCACGATGGAACCCTCTTTGAGGGTTTCCATCATCTTGGCGCGTTCTTCGCCCATGGAAGCCTCAACCACCGCACGGCGGCTCAACACCACGTTATTGCGCTTGCGGTCGAGCTTGATGACCTTGAACTCCATGGTTTTGTTTTCAAAGGGAGACAAGTCTTTAGTGGTACGGGTGTCCACCAAGGAGCCGGGCAAGAAAGCACGAATGCCGTTGACCAATACGGTCAGGCCGCCTTTGACCTTGCCGCTGGTGGTGCCTGTGACAAATTCGCCAGATTCCAGCGCTTTCTCCAGGCTCATCCAAGAAGCCAAACGCTTGGCTTTGTCGCGCGACAAAATGGTGTCGCCGTAACCGTTTTCGATGGCGTCAATGGCCACGGACACGAAGTCGCCTACCTGGACTTCAACTTCGCCCTGATCGTTTTTAAATTCCTCTACGGGGACATAGGCCTCAGATTTGAGACCCGCATTGACCACCACAAAATTGTGTTCAATGCGCACCACTTCGGCGGTGATCACTTCACCCGAGCGCATTTCGGAGCGTTTTAGGGATTCTTCAAACAGGTCGGCAAAAGATTCAGACATTCAATTTCCTTGAGCGCTTGCGCGATTCCAAGCCCACTTCAAAGTGCGCTTCAGCAGTGAGGTTCTGCTTAGTAGGGGCAACAAGCGACGTTGTGTTGCGGCTGAGCCGCGGATTAATAAAACAAACCGGCCAACCAGTGCGCCTGCGGCGCGAGGGGAGCTGACCGGACCCTTCAGACTTCCAAACTGGATTTGAAAGCCTGTTTGCTTTGCCACCACGTCAACACTTGCTGCACCGAAGCTTCGATGGACAGGTCAGAGTTGTCGAGTTGCAAAGCATCTTGTGCAGGTGTTAAAGGTGCAACCAAACGGGTGGAGTCCCGCAGGTCGCGCGCTTCTAGATCTGCACGAAGATTAGCGAGTATAGCGGTATTTCCCTTTGAAATCAGTTGCTTATGGCGGCGCTGGGCTCTTTTTTCAGCGCTGGCGGTCAGATAAACCTTCAGGGGGCTGGCCGGAAAAATCACGGTGCCCATGTCGCGTCCATCCGCCACCAAACCTGGCAGCTTGGCAAAACTGAGCTGCAAGGCCACCAAGGCTTGGCGAACCGCTGGTAGGGCCGACACCTTAGAGGCATTCATGCCGCCGGTTTCGCTTCGGATGGCCTCAGTTACATCCATCCCGCTGAGCAGTACTTGTTCGCCCACAAAACGCACGGGCAAGGTTTCGGCCAAGAGGGCGATGCGCGCCTCGTTTTCGGTTTCAAGCGGCATGCCCGCTTGGACAGCGGCAAAAGCTGTCACACGGTACAAGGCACCGGAATCTAGATAGTGGTAACCCAGTTGCTGGGCCACTTGCGAGGCGAGGGTGCCTTTGCCTGAGGCCGTAGGGCCGTCAATACAAATCACCGGCACCTGAACTGCTTGGTTTTGAACCACTGAAAACAAGGTTTCAAAGTAGTCCGGAAAGGTTTTGGCCACGCATTTAGGGTCTTCTATGCGCACCGGCAAACCTGCCGGGTTGAAGGCGGCCAGCGAAAAACACATGGCCACGCGGTGGTCATCGTAGGTGTGGATGCTGGCACGCTGCCATTGCGCGGCCTCTCGCAGCGGGTGCACCTCAATCCAGTCTGGGCCTTCGTGAACGGTTGCCCCAAGCTTGCGACATTCGCTAGCCATGGCCGCAATGCGGTCGGTTTCTTTAACGCGCCAGCTGGCAATATTGCGCAGGGTGGTGGGCCCGTTGGCATAAAGAGCCATCACGGCCAGCGTCATGGCGGCATCTGGAATGTGGTTGCAATCCATATCTAGAGCTTTGAGGGGCTGTTTGGCCAGAGCGGAGGGTCGGCACACTTCCAGCCAATTGGTCCCGCTGACCACCTGCACCCCCATTTGCCTCGCTGCCTCAATAAATCGTATGTCACCCTGAATAGAGTGTTCCCCTACACCCTCAATGCGCAGTGGGTCCTCAGGAGTGGCCGCCAAACCGCCCAGCGCGATGAAGTAACTGGCTGAAGACGCATCGGCCTCCACATGCAAGGTGCCAGGAGATTGGAGACGCGAGCCCGCAGGAATCACAAAGCGTTCCCAGTGATGACGCTGCACTTCCACGCCAAAGCGCTGGAGCAGCTTCAAGGTGATGTCGATGTAGGGCTTGGATATGAGTTCGCCCACCACTTCTAGCGTGATGTCTTGCTTGGCCACCAAAGGCAGGGCCATGAGCAAGGCTGTTAAAAATTGGCTCGATACATCACCCCGCACCTGGATGGGGCGTTGCAAGTTGAGGTGGGGTTGAGCAATGCGCAGTGGCGGGTAGCCTGGCTGCCCTAGGTATTCCATCTGGCAGCCCAGTTGGCGCAGCGCGTCCACCAGGTCTGCAATGGGGCGCTCATGCATACGCGGCACGCCAGACAGCTCAACCTGATGGCCTTCTCCCACGCCCAGCAGAGCGAGTGCGGCGGTTAAAGGCCGCATGGCCGTACCTGCATTGCCCATAAACAACTGCACTAATGGGCTGCCGAGCTTGAAGTGCCCGCCGAGACCCTGAATGTGAACCGTGTGCCCCACTTGCTCCAAGACGCAGCCCAACTGCTTGAGCGCCGCCAACATGACGCGGGTGTCGTCAGAGTCCAGCACGTCGTACAAAGTGGTGCGTCCCTCGCACAAGGCGGCGAGCAACAAGACCCTGTTGGAAATGCTTTTGGAGCCCGGCAGCACCACCGTACCTTGTGCGCTTGCCAGCGGCGGAATGTCCAAAAAAGCGGTGGAATACATGGCGCTTGAAAAGCTTGTGTCAGGAGGCCGTGGAACCCATAGTCCAACCGGCGCGTTGGGTGCTGGCTTGTTCAATGAGCTGCAGTAAGGCCTCAGACTGTCCGGTGGACAGGGCTTGGTTCAGGGCAAGTTCTAAGGCTTGCAGTTGCTGTTGAAAATGCTGCGACTGCGCCAACACCTCTTGGGCGTTGGCCATCAAAATGTCCCGCCACATGTGGGGCTCGCTGGCCGCAATGCGGGTGAAGTCTCTAAAGCCGGGGCCCGCCAAGGCTAAAAAATCAGACCCTTGGGCTTGAGCGCTCAAGCTGTTCATGAATGCAAACGCCAACAAGTGGGGCAGATGGCTCACCGCAGCAAATGCAGCGTCGTGATCTTGTGGTGACATGAGTTTGACTTGACAACCCAAAGCAACCCAAAGGTCTTGGGCGCGTTGCACAAAAGCAGCCTGGGTGGCATCGACGGGGGTCAGGATGACTTGTTGCTGCGCGTAAAGCTTGGCATCTGCAAATTGCACCCCCGACACCTCTTTGCCCGCAATGGGGTGCGCAGGCACAAACTGGCCCATGCGGTCTTGCAGGCCAGCCTTTGCAGCCAGCACTACGTCGGTTTTGGTGGAGCCCACATCCATGACCAAGGTGGTGCTGTCTAAGTTTGGCCGTATCAGGGCCAAGGTGGCTTGGGTGGCAGCTACGGGCAGCGCCAACAGCACCAAATCGCTGCCTAGCACGGCTTGATCTGCAGACTTGGCGGCTTGATCGATCACCCCCATATTTAAAGCTTTTTGCACGCTGCTGGGAGACGGGCTGAACCCAATCACTTTTTGAACCAGACCTGCACGCTTGGCGGCCAGCGCAAAAGAGCCGCCCATGAGGCCGCAGCCGATTAACCCGAGTTGCTGAAAACTCATGCCTTAACGGGGTAGGTGCCCAGCACCTTGTAAAACGCACACAAACTGCGCAGCTCGGTGAGCGCCGCAGACACATGCGCTTGCGCAGGGTGGCCTTGCACATCAATGTAAAAAAAGTATTCCCACTGCCCCGAGCGGGCGGGCCGCGATTCAAAACGCGTCATGGACACACCATGTTGCTTGAGCGGCATGAGCAAGTCGTGCACGGCACCGGGGCGGTTGGGCACGGACACGATCAGACTGGTGCAGTCGAGTTCGGTAGGCGCAGGGGTGGGCAGGGTTTGGGGCAGGCACACCACCACAAAGCGGGTGCGGTTGTAGGCCTCATCTTGAATGGCTGGTGCCACGGTGTGCAAGCCAAACTGCGCGCCTGCACGTTCGCTGGCAATGGCGGCCCACTGCGGGTTGTCTTTGGCAAGTCGGGCCCCTTCAGCATTGCTGGAGGCAGCGCGCCGCTCGGCATGGGGCAGGTGGGCTGTGAGCCAGTGCTGACACTGAGCCAGCGCCTGCGGGTGGGCCAACACCACTTCAATGCCTTTTAAGCTGGAGCTGTTGCGCAGCAACTGGTGGCGTACCAGCAAGCTGGTCTCGGCCACGATGTGCAGCGGGGTGTTTAAAAATAAGTCGAGCGAACGAGAAATCACGCCCTCGGTGGAGTTTTCTACTGGCACCACCCCAAATTGGGCACTGCCCGCCACGGTAGAGCGAAACACCTCGTCAATACTGGCGCAGGGCACGTGCTCCATGCTGGCGCCAAAACACTCGACTGCAGCTTGCTCGCTGTAGGTGCCAGCCGGCCCCAAATAGGCTACGCGTTGTGGTGCTTCGAGCGCTCGGCAAGCAGACATGATTTCCAGCCAAATATGGGCAATGCCTTCGGGCTTCATCAAGCCCGAATTGAGTTGCTGCAAGCGTGCAATCACTTGAGCCTCACGATCTGGCCGGTAGACGGCAGAGCCTTCGATTTTTTTGAGGTCACCCACCTCGTGTGCCAACTGGGCACGTTCGTTCAGCAGTGCTAAAAGCTGCTGGTCTACCGCATCGATGCAGGTGCGAAGTTCAGGCAAAGTGCGGGCCATAGGGCAAAGGGCTGAGTTGGGGGTAAGGAGAGAGGACGGAAGGGGAGGGAATGGGAAAAAGGGTTTTCAGACATGTGCTTGATCAAATTCTCGCATGTAGGCCACCAGCGCCTGAACGCCTTGCATGGGCATGGCGTTGTAAAGGCTGGCGCGCATACCGCCTACCGATTTGTGCCCTTTAAGCTGCAACAACCCCCGATCATGGGCGCCCGCCAAAAACGCCGCGTTTAAAGACTCATGGCGCAGGTAGAAGGGCACATTCATGCGCGAGCGGCAGCTGGAGTGCACGCGGTTTTCGTAAAGCTTGGACTGGTCAATCGCTTCGTACAGAAGCTGGGCCTTGGCTATGTTGGTGGCTTCCAAGGCGGCTACGCCTCCTTGGCGCTGAATCCACTCCAATACCAAACCCATGATGTAAATGGCGTAGGTGGGCGGCGTGTTAAAGCCAGAGTCGTGTCGCGCCACCAACTCGTAATTGAAGGCGCTGGGGCAAATGTTTAGGGCGTGACCCAAAAGGTCTTCTCGCACCACCACCAGCGTGAGGCCTGCCGGTCCGAGGTTTTTTTGGGCGCCAGCAAAAGCCAGGCCCACGCGCGACCAGTCCACCGACCTGGACGCCACATGCGAAGAAAAATCCACTACCAAGGGCGCTGGGCTGCCCAAAGCCTCAAGGTGGGGCAGTTCATGAAACTCCACGCCATGGATGGTTTCGTTGGAGCAGATGTGCACATAGCTGGCCTGCGGGCTGAGCTTCCATGTGCCAGGCGCGGGTATGTGGCAAAACCCGTGAGCTTCATCTGACGCAGCCAAGTGCACTTGGGCGTATTTGCCCGCTTCAGCAAAGGATTTTTGGTTCCAGCTGCCTGTGACCACCATGTCCACCACGCCCGCGCGGCTCAGGTTGAGCGGCACGATGGCGTTTTGGCCGATGCCGCCACCTTGCATGAACAAGATTTTGAAGTGGTCGGGTACGGACAGTACCTGCTTGAGGTTGGCATGAACCTGTTCGTAAATGGCCATGAAGTCTTTGCCGCGGTGGCTCATTTCCATGACGCTCATGCCCGAGGGCTGGCCTTGGACGTTTGGCCAGTTGAGAATCTCTTGGGCCGCTTGCTCCAGCACTTCGGCGGGGAGGGCAGCCGGACCCGCTGAAAAATTAAACGGGCGGCTCATCGCTTGGCATGGTGTCGCTATCAGAGGCGTCACCCGCGGCAGGGTCTAAGTCGGTAGCGTCGTTTTCTACGATGCGTTGCAAGCCGCTGAGCTTGGAACCTGCGTCCAAGCCAATCAGCGTCACACCTTGTGTGGCCCGGCCCAGCTCGCGGATTTCAGCAACGCGGGTGCGCACCAGTACTCCACGGTCGGTAATCAACATGATGTCGTCATCCGTATGCACCAGGGTTGCCGCTACCACCTTGCCGTTGCGTTCCGATTGCTGAATGGCAATCATGCCCTTGGTGCCTCGGCCATGGCGCGTGTATTCGCCAATGGGCGTGCGTTTGCCGTAACCGTTTTCGGTAGCGGTGAGTACGCTTGTGCGTGGCGTGCCAACTGAAGCCTCTGTTGAGGCCGTATCAGAAGCCTCAGTGGGTGCAGGGCTGTCTTGCTCGGCCACCAACATGGCAATCACGCTTTGATGTTCTTCAAGCATCATGCCGCGCACCCCTCGGGCATTGCGGCCCATGGGACGCACATCGTTTTCGTCAAAGCGCACGGCTTTGCCGCCATCGGAAAACAGCATCACGTCGTGCTGGCCGTCGGTGAGTGCCGCGCCAATTAAAAAGTCGCCCTCGTCCAAGTCCACGGCAATGATGCCTGCCTTACGCGGGTTGCTGAATTCGTCCAGCGCCGTCTTTTTAACGGTGCCCTTCGAGGTGCCCATAAACACATAGCGGTCAGCCGGAAAGGTGCGCATCTCACCGGTAATAGGCAGTACCACGGTGATTTTTTCGCCTTCTGCTAAGGGAAACATATTGACGATGGGGCGGCCGCGTGATCCGCGCGAGCCCGCTGGCACTTCCCAAACCTTGAGCCAGTACAAGCGTCCGCGGTTGGAAAAACACAAGATGAAGTCGTGTGTGTTGGCAATAAAGAGCTGGTCAATCCAGTCGTCTTCCTTAGTAGCTGTGGCTTGTTTGCCCCGACCCCCACGCCGCTGGGAACGGTATTCGCCCAGAGGTTGACTTTTGATATACCCCGAGTGGCTGAGCGTGACCACCATGTCTGTGGGCGTGATGAGGTCTTCGGTGGCCAAGTCTTGGGCGTTGTGTTCCACCTCGCTGCGGCGCTGACCCACCTTGCCTTGACCAAACTCTTGCTGGATGGCGGTCAGCTCGTCGCTGATGATGGTGGAAACCCGCTCAGGCTTGCTCAAAATATCCAGCAAGTCTTCAATCTCACCCATCACCTCTTTGTATTCAGCAACGATTTTGTCTTGCTCCAACCCTGTCAAACGCTGCAAACGCATTTGCAAAATTTCTTGGGCTTGAGTGTCAGACAGGCGGTACAAGCCTTCGGTGCTCATGCCGTAGGCCTTGTCTAAACCCTCGGGGCGGTAGTCGTCGGCATTCACCACGCCGCCGTCTGCGCGGGCGCGAGTGAGCATTTCACGCACCAACTGGCTGTCCCAAGAACGGTTCATCAACTCAGCCTTGGCCACAGGCGGCGTGGGCGCGTTGCGAATGATGGCAATGAATTCATCAATGTTGGCCAAAGCCACGGCCAAGCCTTCCAGCACATGGCCTCGGTCTCGGGCTTTGCGCAGCTCAAACACCGTGCGGCGCGTCACCACTTCACGGCGGTGGTCTAAAAAGACTTCAATCAAGTCTTTCAGGTTGCACAACTTAGGCTGACCGTTGATCAGGGCCACCATGTTCATGCCGAAGGTGTCTTGCAGCTGGGTCTGCTTGTACAGGTTATTGAGGATGACCTCTGGCACTTCCCCACGTTTGAGCTCAATCACCACCCGCATACCCGACTTGTCAGACTCGTCTTGAATGTGGCTGATGCCCTCAATTTTTTTCTCGTGCACCAACTCGGCAATGCGTTCCAGCAGCGTCTTTTTATTGACCTGGTAGGGCAGTTCATCCACGATGATGGATTGGCGCTGGCCTTTGTCGATGTCTTCAAAGTGGCACTTGGCGCGCATGACCACTCGACCACGGCCGGTGCGATAGCCCTCACGCACACCCTGCATGCCGTAAATGATGCCGGCGGTGGGAAAGTCCGGGGCTGGCACAATTTCCATCAGCTCATCCACGGGTGCTTCTGGGTTGCGCAGCAGGTGCAAGCAGGCGTTGACCACTTCGTTCAGGTTGTGTGGTGGGATGTTGGTGGCCATGCCCACCGCAATACCGCCCGAGCCGTTAACGAGTAAATTAGGCAGGCGCGATGGCAGCACCAAGGGTTCTTTTTCAGAGCCGTCGTAGTTGGGGCCGAAATCAACAGTTTCCTTGTCAATATCGCCCAGCATTTCGTGGGCAATTTTGGCCAAACGGATTTCGGTGTAACGCATGGCGGCCGCATTGTCGCCATCCACAGAGCCAAAGTTGCCTTGTCCATCCACAAGCATATGGCGCATAGAAAAGTCTTGTGCCATGCGCACGATGGTGTCATACACCGACTGGTCGCCATGCGGGTGGTACTTACCAATCACGTCACCTACGATACGTGCCGACTTTTTGTAAGGGCGGTTCCAGTCGTTGTTGAGCTCGTGCATGGCAAATAGCACTCTGCGGTGCACGGGCTTGAGTCCGTCTCGTGCGTCTGGTAGTGCTCGGCCTACGATCACGCTCATGGCGTAATCTAGGTAGCTGCGGCGCATCTCCTCTTCCAGGCTGATGGGTAGGGTTTCTTTAGCAAATTGGGTCATGGAGCGCAGGCAGTCAGTCGCATAGCAAAGGGGCTGATTCTAAAGCGGTCCCCGTCAGCTTGGGTTTAACTTCAGTTTGGCGGCCAAGGTGTTTGCCATGTGGTGCTGGTGCAACACCTAAAGTTTTGAAGCCGTCTCATTTGACCCATATTAAATATTAGGGCCAACCCTTAGGCGGAGGGGCTTACAGGGTGTGGCAGAATTCACCTGTCTGGTCGTTGAACCCTACAACCTAAGTAAGGGGTTCTCAATTTCGCAGCTGTGCTGCAGTTTTTTCCGTATGAGGAGAATCATGAAAAAAGTCGCAATCCTGATTGCCACCGCCGCTTTAGCTACTGCTGCTGCTGCACAAGATGTCAACAACTGGCGCAATGCCAGCGGTGAAGTGTGGAAAAACGCTTCCGGTCAATGCTGGCGCAATGCCAGTTGGACGCCTGCCACTGCCGCCAAAGACTGTGATGGTGCTCTGGCCCCAGCACCTGCTCCAGCCCCAGTAGCTCCAGCCCCTGTTGCCCGTGCCGCCACGCCTGCACCAGCACCTAAGCCAGCACCTAAGCCTGCTGCACCAGCTCTTGCGCCAGCCGCTGCGACCAAAGTAACTTACGCTGCTGATGCCTTCTTTGACTTTGACAAATCAGTGCTTAAGGCTGAAGGCAAAGCCAAGTTGGATGACTTGGCTCAAAAAGTTAAGGCCATTAACTTGGAAGTCATTATTGCTGTGGGTCACACCGATTCCGTGGGTTCCGATGCTTACAACCAAAAGCTCTCCGTTCGCCGTTCTGAAGCTGTTAAGGCTTATTTGATTACCAAAGGTATCGAAAAGAACCGCATCTACACAGAAGGCAAGGGCGAGAAGCAACCTGTTGCTGACAACAAAACCAGCGATGGCCGTTCCAAAAACCGCCGCGTTGAAATTGAAGTAGTGGGAACACGCCCTAACAAATAATTTTTGGGGCTCCCACCCCAAGTCTTAATCCCCGCTTCTGCGGGGTTTTTTATTGGGCAAATCGCTAGCAAGTGGGCTCACGGATAATCCAGTCATGAACACACCACACAACGCCGACCCAGCAGAATTAGCCAAGTTTTCAGAACTGGCCCACCGTTGGTGGGACCCAGAGAGCGAATTCAGGCCCCTGCACCAAATCAACCCCTTGCGCCTCGATTGGATTTTGGGTTTAGCCCCTATCCAAAATCTGCGTGTATTGGATTTGGGTTGTGGCGGCGGCATATTGGCTGATGCCATGGCGCGCAAAGGTGCACTAGTCACTGGGATTGATTTATCCACTAAAGCTTTGCGTGTGGCGCAGTTGCATGCGCTTGAGGCCCAAACACCACCTATCCGTTATTTGGAAACCAGCGCAGAGGCATTGGCTGAGCAAGAGGCGGGTACTTTTGATGTGGTGACCTGCATGGAAATGCTGGAGCATGTGCCCGACCCTGCCAGCGTGGTTCACGCGTGTGCGCAGTTGGTCAAGCCAGGTGGCTGGGTGTTTTTTTCTACCCTGAACCGCAACCTCAAATCTTTTTTGTTTGCCATAGTGGGGGCTGAATACATACTCAATCTGTTGCCCAAGGGCACCCACGAATACGCCAAACTTATTCGCCCCAGTGAGCTCGCCAGCTACTGCCGGCAAGGGCAATTGGATGTGCTGCACACCAAAGGCTTGGAGTACAACCCCATCACCCAGCGCTACCGCATGAACTCGGACACCAGCGTGAACTACTTGTTTGCAACCCGTAAATCTGTGTAGCCCACTACCCGCATAGTCATGTTCCATCAAGTTCAAGCCGTGCTGTTTGATTTAGACGGCACCCTGATAGACAGCGCCCCCGATTTAGGTGCGGCCGCCGACAAAATCCGCACCGACAGGGGCTTGCCCGCGCTGCCTTACGAGCTGTATCGCCCTATGGCGGGCGCCGGAGCGCGTGGTATGTTGCAAGTAGCCTTGGACATGTTGCCCGATCACCCGGACTTTGAAGCGGCTAAAGAAGAGTTTTTGACCAACTACCAAAACTGCCTGACACAAAGAACACAGGCCTTTCCGGGCGTGGCAGAACTGTTGCTGTCCCTTCGCTCTAAGCAGTTGGTTTGGGGCATTGTGACCAACAAATCCAAGCGGTTTACCGAGCCGCTGGTAGAAGCTATGCCCTTGCTGGCGCAAGCACATACGGTGATCAGCGGCGACACCACTCCGCATGCCAAGCCCCACCCAGAACCCTTGTTTGAGGCGGCGCGGCGCTTGGGTGTGGACCCCCAGCGCTGTGTTTACGTGGGCGACGATGAGCGTGACGTGGTGGCAGGCTTGGCAGCTGGTATGGGTACGGTGGCGGCCACCTATGGTTATTTGGGCCAAAAGGCTAAGATTTCGGCTTGGGGCGCTCATGCGCACATTGATTTACCGGTACAGCTCTTGCAATTGCTCAATCAGGCCTAAAATGACTAACTTGGGGCTGCACTGGTTTCGACATGGGTTCGGACGCGTGGCAGGGCATGTCGAGGTTCTGTTACCTCGTAAAACAGCAGAAAAAAACTAACTGCAAACGACGAACGTTTCGCACTCGCCGCTTAATCCGGTGAGCCTTGCAACAGTTGGCCGATAGGCTGGGTTAGGGGGTCGCAAGACCTCCTAGCTGCAAGGGAATACAT
>CAMAWQ010000046.1 GCA_945862005.1 Hylemonella gracilis
GCCGCATCGGCCGCGCTGGTGCCGCGGTAGCCGGCCACCCCGTAGCCCCGCTTTTCCCACTCGGGTCCCCAATGCGCCTCGAGCGCAGCGGGTTCAAAAGATTTGGCAAGGCGGTTGAGGCCGGGTTGTAGGGTGGTGTCGGTCATGCGCGGGGCAGCTTGCCAAGTAAATAAAGGGTGTCAGAAAGCGAGTAATTTTAGTGTCCGCCTGAAAAGGACCTAGGATTTGAGATGGAGGATCGTTTTGCGCAAGCTATTAAGAATTTTTTCTCATAGTTTTAATCGATAGACAATTGCAATTTGACGTATTGAAACTGCCAATGAGCAACTTGAGGTGAATGCAGTTAACCTAGAGGAGTTGTTTGCCACGTTGCTCTCTTGACGTGTTCTTATCAACATCGTTAGTTTTTCACAATTTAAGGAGATCCCTATGCCAACGCTTAAAGGTTCTAAGACCGAACAAAGCCTGAAGGATGCATTTGCTGGCGAATCACAAGCCAATCGCCGTTACTTGTATTTCGCGAACAAAGCTGACGTAGAAGGTCAAAACGATGTAGCGGCCCTGTTCAGGTCCACCGCTGAAGGTGAAACTGGCCACGCACATGGCCATTTGGAGTTTTTGGAGCAATCTGGAGACCCCGCAACAGGCATGCCTATTGGCGCTACCCGCGACAACTTGGCTTCTGCTGTTGCAGGCGAAACCCACGAGTACACCGATATGTACCCTGGCATGGCTAAAACTGCCCGCCAGGAAGGTTTTGATGAGATTGCTGACTGGTTCGAAACTTTGGCAAAGGCAGAGCGTTCACACGCTAACCGTTACGCCAAGGCTTTGGCTGAGCTGGTGGATTGATCCACCGCTGAGTTTTGTTTGAAGCTCCTTTACCGCGCTTTCGGGCGCGGTAATTTTTCTAGTTAACCTTCACCTAAGCACATGAGAGGCTGTTTTTAGGTGAATGTTTTTGATTAAGGACGGACTATGGCACGCGAAGGCAGTTTGGAAGCCCCTACCCGGCATCCCATTGACTGGAAAAACCCCGAGTACTACAACGAAGAAGCCACTCTGCATGAGATGGAGCGTATTTTCGATATTTGCCACGGATGCCGTCGCTGTGTAAGTTTGTGTGGCTCTTTTCCCACCTTGTTTGATTTGGTAGACGAAGGCCCAACCGGTGAATTGGATGGCGTTGATAAAAAAGACTTCTGGAAAGTGGTAGAACAGTGCTACCTGTGCGATTTGTGCTACCTGACCAAATGTCCTTATGTGCCGCCGCATGAATTCAATTTGGACTTTCCGCACACCATGTTGAGGGCTAAGGCCATCAAGTTCAACAAGGGAGAAGTGACCGCTGCCGAAAAGTTTTTGGCCTCAACAGATACGCATGGCTCTTTTGCAGGTATTCCCATCGTGGTTCAAGCCATTAATGCTGTCAATAAAACCCAAGTGGCACGGCAAGTCATGCAAAGCACGCTTGGGGTTGACGCAAAGGCCTGGCTGCCCTCGTTAGCAACCAAAAAGTTTCGCAGCTCCGCCTCGAAAAGCCAAGAGTTTGAGGTAAGGAACGGATCCAAAACGCCTGGAAAGGTCGCAATTTTTTCCACCTGCTATGTCAACTACAACGAACCTGGCATTGGCCACGATCTGCTGAAAATTCTCAATCACAATGAAATTCCTTTTGTGTTAGTAGACAAAGAAAAATGTTGTGGCATGCCCAAGCTCGAGCTGGGAGATTTGGAATCTGTTGACCAAAGCAAACAAGCCAATATTCCTGTGTTGACCAAATATGCCCAAGAGGGGTATGCCATTCTTTCTGCAGTACCCAGCTGCACCCTGATGTTCAAGCAGGAAATTCCCCTGATGTACCCAGAAGACTCAGATGTGCAGCTGGTTAAGAAGCACATGTGGGACCCCTTTGAGTATTTGATGGCTCGTAAGCGGGACGGGCTTTTAAAAATAGAGTTCCCCCAAAAGTTGGGTAATGTGAGCTATCAAATCCCATGTCACGGCAGGGTGCAGAACATCGGTAAAAAAACCGAGGAAATGCTCAAGATGATCCCCGAGACCACCATCAACACCATAGAGCGTTGCTCTGGTCACGCTGGAACCTTTGGGGTTAAAAAGGCCTACCATGAGCAAGCCATGAAAATTGGCAAACCTGTGTTCAAAGCCATGGCCACGATGAAAGATGGCAGTAAACCTGACTTCATCAGCTCAGACTGTCCTTTAGGTGGGCATCACATTGCACAAGGCTTTGAGGTCAACCAGCTGGGCAGTCCAGAGCTGCAACACCCCTTGACCTTGGTTCGAATGGCCTACGGCATTAAATAAAATCATTTCTTAACTGGAATCACAGCATGCAACTCACTGGAAAAATTACCGCAGATAACCTGATGTCGCTTGAGGCCTATAGCAAGTGGCGCAAAGAGCACAAGTCTGAGTTGCTATCGCATAGAAAGTTGCGTACGGTGCATTTGGGCGACCATATTTCTCTGCAGTTTGAGTCTGAAATGACCATGCGCTACCAAATTCAAGAAATGTTGCGTGTCGAAAAAATCTTTGAGGAAGAAGGTATTGCCCAAGAAGTGGAGTCCTACGCCCCCTTAGTGCCGGATGGAACAAACTGGAAAGCCACGCTCCTTATCGAATACCCTGACGTCAATGAACGCAAACGTGAACTTGCCCGTCTGATTGGCGTGGAAGACCGCATGTTTGTGGAACCTGAAGGCTATGAGCGCGTTTATGCCATTGCAGATGAAGACCTTGACCGTGAAAATGAAGAAAAGACCTCTGCAGTTCATTTTGTTCGGTTTGAATTTTCGCCCGGCATGTGTGCTGCTATCAAAGCTGGGGCGGCGGTCAAGTTGGGTTGCGACCATACGCAATATCCCGCTCATGTGTTGATTGCAGCTGAAACACTCGCTTCTTTAGCTGGCGACATCGCCTGAAGTTTCTGCAAGATTGAGCCTCTAAGGAGGTCATAAGCCATGTTGTTGTTGCTGTCGCCCGCCAAGTCTTTGGACTATGAGTCTCCTTTGGCCAAGCTGCCCCACACCTTGCCCCAGTTCACCCCGCAGTCGGCAGAGCTGATTGAACTTTTGAGAGACAAGTCGCCACAAGACATTGCAGAGCTGATGGACCTGAGCGACGCCTTGTCGGGCCTGAATGTGGCGCGCTACCAATCGTGGAGCCCCAAGTTCACCGCCAAAAACTCTCGCCAAGCGGTATTGGCCTTTAACGGAGATGTGTACGAAGGCCTGGACGCCAAAACCCTGTCTGCCGACGATTTGGCTTGGGCGCAAGACCACCTGTGCATTTTGAGCGGCTTGTACGGCGTGCTGCGCCCCTTGGACTACATGCAGCCCTACCGTCTGGAAATGGGCACCGCGCTGCCCAACGCCCATGGGCAAAATCTTTACAAGTTTTGGGGCGTGCAAATTGCCCAGTACCTCAACTTGCAACTGCAACAGCAGCCTCAACAGCAGCCGCAAGCAGTCATCGTCAATTTGGCGTCGCAAGAGTATTTCAAGGCGGTAGACCGCAAGGCCTTGCAAGCCCGCGTGGTGGAGTGTGTGTTTGAAGACTTTAAGGGCGGCAAATACAAAATCATCAGCTTCAATGCCAAGCGCGCCCGTGGCCTCATGGCGCGTTATGCGGTGCTTCAGCGTGTGAGCAAGGTGGAGCAACTTAAAAAGTTCAACCTTGAAGGCTATGCGTTTGAAGCTTCAGCTTCGGAAGCCGACCGCTGGGTGTTTCGCCGCAAGGTTCAGGCATGAGCTTGCCCAACACCCCTGCGCAATCGCAGCTGGGCAAAACATCTGCCTATGTGGACCAGTACGACGCTACTTTGTTGTTTCCCATACCCCGCACAGACAAGCGGCTCGAAATGGGGTTGAGCGAGCCCTTGCCCTTTATGGGAGCAGATCTGTGGACCGCGTTTGAATTAAGTTGGCTCAATTTGCGCGGCAAACCTCAGGTGGCCTTGGCGCACATTGCCGTGCCTTGCGAAACGCTCAATATTGTGGAGAGCAAATCGGTCAAGTTGTACCTGAATAGTTTGAACAACACCCGTTTTGCTGATCTGCAAACCGTGCAAAACACCCTTCGCGCAGATTTGAGCGAGGCGGTGTGGCGTGGGTCAGAGGCTAAGGGTTCGGTGGGCGTCAAAATCATTCCGCCTGAGGCATTTGACCAAGAACCCGTGCATGAGCTTGATGGCCTGAGCCTGGACCGTTTGGACATTGAATGCACCCACACCCAACCCGCCCCCGAGTTGCTCAAAGCCTCCTTATGCGAAAGCCCTGTGAGTGAAGTGTTGGTGAGCCATTTGCTCAAAAGCAATTGCTTGGTCACCGGGCAGCCCGATTGGGCCAGTGTGCAAATCAGCTACAGCGGCAACCCTATCGATCAAGAAGGGCTGTTGCATTATTTGGTGAGCTTTAGAAACCACAACGAATTTCACGAGCAGTGTGTGGAGCGCATCTTTACCGACATTTGGCGTCAATGCAGGCCCACCAAATTGGCGGTGTACGCCCGCTATACCCGCCGCGGGGGGCTGGACATCAATCCCTTTCGCACCAGTTATCCGCAGCCTTTGCCAGCCAATACACGGCATGCGCGGCAATAGTTAGGTACTCAGGGTGATGCCACTAATGAGTGGGAATAGTTAGAGGTTAACTGGTGGGTTATTAGGGCTGAGGAAACGTACCCGGAATCAAAATGCCCTGATCCACATTTTGAATATCGGTATGGCCACAAAAAGCCATGGTTACATCCAACTCTTTGTAAATAATCTCGAGCGCTTTACTCACCCCGGCCTCACCCATAGCGCCTAAGCCATAGGCCATGGCGCGGCCAATCATGACGCCTTTAGCGCCCAATGCCCAAGCCTTGAGCACATCTTGCCCGCTGCGGATGCCGCCATCCATCCAAACCTCAATCTGCTGGCCCACCGCCGCCACAATGGCTGGAAGTGCTTCAATGGTTGATGGCGCGCCATCCAGTTGACGCCCGCCGTGGTTGCTGACCACCAGCGCATCCGCACCGCTTTGTACGGCCAGTGCCGCGTCTTCTGCGTCCATGATGCCTTTGAGGATGAGTTTGCCGCCCCAGCGCTCTTTAACCCAAGCCACATCGGCCCAACTCAGGCTGGGGTCAAATTGCTCGCGTGTCCAGGCGCTTAGAGATCTCATGTCGCTCACCTCTTTCACGTGACCGACCAAGTTGCGAAAGGTGTGACGGTTAGTGCCCAGCATGCCCAAGCACCAGCGCGGCTTGGTGGCCAGGTTAATGAGGTTGGCCAGCGTAGGGCGGGGTGGGGCGGTTAGGCCGTTTTTCAGGTCTTTGTGACGCTGGCCGATGACTTGTAAATCTAACGTGAGCACCAACGCGCTGCAACGAGCCGCTTTGGCACGATCGATCATACGGGCCATGGCGTCGCGGTCGCGCATCATGTAGAGCTGAAAAATAAAAGGCGCGCTGGTGTGTTCGGCCACGTCTTCAATGGAGCAAATGCTCATGGTGGACAGCGAGAACGGAATGCCAAACTTTTCAGCCGCGCGTGCGGCGTGAATTTCACCATCGGCGTGCTGCATGCCAGTCAGCCCCACAGGAGCAATGCACACGGGCATTTTGGCTTCGATGCCCACGAGCTTGGAGGTCGTGCTTCGGCCTTCCATGTTCACGGCCACGCGTTGGCGCAGCTTGATTTTTTGAAAATCGCTCTCGTTGGCGCGGTAGGTGCTTTCTGTCCAGGAGCCCGAGTCTGCGTAGTCGTAAAACATGCGGGGCACGCGTTTTTTGGCCAATACGCGCAGGTCTTCAATGGTGGTGATGACAGTCATGGCGCGAGCTCCTGAGGGTCGAAATTTAAAGTCGAATGTATAGATAAGCGTTTAGCAGTGCCCCGCTGTGCCGCAGCCCTGCTCGGGCGACATCAATTCGATTTTGGGTGGGGGGCCCTTAAAGGTTTCGGTGCGGGTGTCAAAGCCCGCGGTTTGCAAAAACGCTACCAAACCCGCATCCATGCTGGTGGCGTGCACCGGAAACCATTCGGCTAAGGCTTCCAACATATTGGGAATCAGGTGGATGTCGCCCTGTTGCGCGCGGCGCTCGACCTCTTTCATCACTTCCAGTACATTGCGATGCTCTGAAAAATGGCAGTGCCCCGCATTCAGGCCAGCCGCGAGCATCCACCGCTCCTCTTGGCCAAAGTGCTCCACGGTGTGCGCTACCAGTTCCACAAACAAATTCAACTGCGCCTGCCCAGCCGCTGCAGCGGTTTGTTGGCACAGCTCAATAAATTCTTGATGGGTGTCGTCAGTTTTGGCGTCATTCAGGGCCAAGGCCTCTGACCATTCCAGAGGAACGGTTTGTATCTGTGCTGTTTCTGAAGTCGCGGATGTGTCTGACATGTTGATAAGGATTTAAGTTGAAATACGTGCACGGTGGCGGGCAATTTGAGCCTTGACTTGTGCAGGGGCGGTGCCGCCTAGGGTGTTGCGGGCATTGAGCGAGCCGCGCAGGCTCAACACTTCAAAGACATCGGCCTCAATTTGGGGGTGAAAGCCTTGCAGTGTGGCTAGGGGCAATTCGGCAAGATCTACGCCTAAAACCTGAGCGGTTTTAACGGCATGGGCCACGACTTCGTGGGCGTCTCTAAAGGGCAAGCCTTTTTTGACCATGTAGTCGGCCAAATCGGTGGCGGTGGCGTAGCCTTTAAGTGCAGCTTTTTCCATGGCGGCCGCGTTCACAGTCAAGCCGCCCATCATGTCCACAAAAATGCGCAAGGTGTCTTTTAAGGTGTCTACCGTGTCAAAAAGTGGCTCTTTGTCTTCCTGGTTATCTTTGTTGTAGGCCAGGGGTTGGCCCTTCATGAGGGTGATCAGGGCCATCAAATGCCCCACAACCCTACCGGTTTTGCCGCGGGCCAGTTCGGGCACGTCGGGGTTTTTTTTCTGCGGCATGATGGAGCTGCCTGTGGTGAAGCGGTCTGGAATGTTGATGAAGCCAAAGTTTTGGCTCATCCACAAAATCAGTTCTTCGCTCAGGCGGCTGATGTGCACCATAACCAAGCTCGCCGCCGCTGTGAATTCAATGGCGAAGTCGCGATCGCTCACCGCGTCAAGGCTGTTTTGGCATATTTGGGGTTCGCCATGCTCGTCCACCATGTTCAAAGCACGGGCCACGCGAGCCCGATCAAGCGGGTAGGTGGTGCCCGCCAAGGCGGCAGAGCCCAGCGGCAGGCGGTTGACTCGTTTGCGCACGTCGGTCAGGCGTTCAGTGTCTCGCGCCAACATTTCCACATAGGCCAGCAGGTGGTGTCCAAAACTCACGGGCTGGGCTACTTGCAGGTGGGTAAAGCCCGGAAGAATGACGTCTATGTGGCGTTCAGCCACGTCCAGTAGCGCGCGTTGCAGGTCGGTCAGCAATCCTTGAAGCACATCAATTTCACCGCGCAGCCACAAGCGCACATCGGTGGCCACTTGGTCGTTGCGGCTGCGGCCGGTGTGGAGGCGCTTGCCCGAGTCGCCCACCAGTTGGGTCAGGCGTGCTTCGATGTTCAAATGCACGTCTTCTAAGTCCAGCTGCCACTCGAACCTTCCGGCGGCAATGTCTTGGGTGATCTGTTCTAAGCCTTTTTGAATGTCTTGGTGGTCTTGAGCGCTGATGATGCCTTGTGCGGCCAGCATGTCCGCATGGGCCAGGCTGCCTGCAATGTCGACCTGCCACAGGCGTTGGTCAAAGGCCACGCTAGAGGTGTAGCGCTTGACGAGGTCGCTCATGGGCTCAGAAAACAGCGCCGACCACGCCTTGGATTTTTGATCGAGTTGGTTGCTTGACATAAGTCGCCCATTATCCGCGCAGCCAAGATGGGGGTCTGAGAGAATCAAACCCCATGACATTGACCACCGCTACCCGAGAAAGCAGGCAAGACCTTGGCATGCCCAGAGTCATTTTGACCCGCGCACCCGACGAGTCGAAGTCTTGGACCGAGGGGCTGCTTGCAGCGGGTTATGAGGTGGTGTCTTTACCGCTCATAAAGATTCAGCTGGCTCCAGACCCTGCGGTGATTCAGGCCGCAGTGCAGCAACTCAGCGCCTACCGAGCCGTTATGTTTGTCAGCGCCCATGCGGTGGCGGGTTTTTTTGGGGAAATGCCTAAAGCAGATGTTCAAAAATTTCACCAACTTCACACCCGTGCGTGGGTCACCGGGCCAGGCACGCGTCAGGCCTTGTTGGCGCGGGGCATAGACGCATCTTGCATAGACGCACCCCCACAAGACGCCCAGCAATTGGATTCGGAGTCGCTTTGGCAGTCTGCTGGGCATCGTTTAGCCGCAGGCGATCAGGTGCTGATCGTTCGAGGGACGGATGAAGCCCCCTACACCCCGTTTTCGGGACCCGCAGCCGGCATGGGGCGCAACTGGATGGCCGAGCGAATTTGGCAGGCGGGGGGCGAGGTGGATTTTGTGGTGACCTACGCGCGCCTAAAGCCCCGCTTTACAGCAGATGAAGTGCGTCACGTGCAGCAGTGGGCCCAAGATGGGTCGGTGTGGGTGCTGAGCAGCACGCAGGCTGTGATGAATTTGCAAGCGGCGCTGGCGGATCAGGCTTGGACGCACGCTATCGCATTAGCCACCCATCCGCGGATTGCGGACGCGGCGCGGCAAGCGGGTTTTGTGCGGGTTGCCGAATGCAAGCCGGTGTTGGGAGAGTTGTTGAGCTCTCTACAATCTTTGAACTGAGCTATCTCAGAGAAGCGCTTAGTCTACCCGTACCTTCACCCATTTAATTAGACCCCCTGTGCAGCAACCCCCCCATTCACATACGACTGAAGAGCGGCCCCAAGAGCGGCCTGAAGAGGCTCAGGGAGAAGGTGCACAGGTACAGGCCGCTGAGCACGAAATTCAGCGCATAACGCAACCCGCATCTCAACACGTCAAGGGCATTTCCCCCAAATGGTTGTGGGCGGTGGGTGCATTGGCTGTGCTGGGTGTGTTGCTCTCGCTCATCTTGATGCAACGCCTATCGGTGACGCAAGAATTGTTGGCTCGGCAAAGTCAAGATTCAGGCAACAGCGCTTTGGAGGCCAAAACTATTGCCCGCCAAACCCAAAGCCAACAGCAAGACTTGACCGCTCGACTTACGGTGCTCGAAGTACGCTTGAGTGAGGTGGCGCTGCAAAGAACCCAGTTGGAGGAGTTGATGCAGAGTTTGTCGCGCTCCAGGGATGAAAACTTGGTAGTGGACATTGAGTCTGCCATTCGTTTAGCACAACAACAAGCTCAGTTGACCGGAAGCCTAGAGCCCTTGTTGGCGGCCTTAAAGTCAGCCGAGTTGCGGGTACAGCGCACGGCCCAGCCTCGGTTGGCGCCCTTGCAGCGGGCTATTGCCAAAGATCTGAGCCGCATTCGGTCTACCCCTTTGTCAGACACCCAAGCCTTATTGGTCAAACTGGATGAATTGGTGCGTTTGGTAGATGAGTTGCCCTTGGCCAATGCCGTCTCTACACTTCAAGCGGGGCGGGCCGTGGCGGCCTTAAAGCCCCGTACAGAAGACAATTTTTCAAGTTGGTGGGAGCGCAGCCTGAACTTGGCTGTTAAAGATTTGTGGGCCGAAGTAAAGGATTTGGTGCGCGTCAGCCGGGTGGAGTCGCCAGAGGCGGTGCTTTTGTCGCCAGAGCAGTCTTATTTTGTGCGAGAAAACTTGAAGCTCAAATTGCTTAATGCCCGCTTAGGCGTATTGGCCCGTCAGCTGGAAACAGTCCGTACCGACCTAAATGCCGCCGCCTATGTGATTCAAAACTACTTTGATGCGGGCTCCCGTAAAACGCAATCTGCCCTGAGCCTGGCGAGGCTAATTCAGTCCCAAACCCAAAACCTTGAGCTGCCGCGTGTGGACGAAACACTGGCGGCACTGGCCACCGCCTCTGCTGGCCGATGAGAAGGTCTTTTAAGCTGGCGCTTATGCGTAACAAGGTAGCGCTTTATGCGTAACGTGATTGGTCTGATTGCCCTGACCTGTGTGGCGGTGGCCGCCGCACTTTTTGCCGGCAACAACCAAGCCACCGTGACCGTGTTTTGGCCGCCTTACCGTGTGGATGTATCTCTGAACTTAGTTTTGCTCTGCCTAGTAGGCGTGTTTATGACGGTTTACGTGGCCATGCGGGCTTTGTCTGCCATCACTTCTTTACCCGCAGAGGCCCGTCGCTGGCGCTTGCAGTATCTAGAACGCAGCCTACAACAGGGGTTGCTCGATGCCCTCTCACATTTGGCCGCTGGCCGATTTATTCGGGCCCGCAAGGCTGCGGAGTCGGTGCTGGAGCAAGATGCAGCGCTCACGCAAAGTGAACATCCCTTGCCCTATTCCAGTCGCTTGCGGGCCATGGCCCATTTGTTGGCAGCTGAGGGCGCGCATGCCTTGCAAGATGGCGCAGGTCGGGATACGCATGGCAAGCAGGCGCTGGGCCAAGCGGCAGGCAGCAGCAAGGCCGAGCAAGAAATTCGAGAGGGCTTGCAACTTAGGTCGGCAGGCTGGTTGGTGGACGACCACGATTTCCGTGCCGCGCTGCAGCAGCTGGAAGATCTGCCGCAAGGTGCGGCCCGCAGGACCTTGGCATTGCGCTTGCGCTTTAAAGTAGCACGGCAGACCCAGCAGACTTTGGTGGCGTTGGAAACGGCACGCTTGTTGGGCAAGCACCGCGCGTTTTCTGAGGCGGCCACCCAAAGCCTGTTGCAAGGTTTGGCCTTGGAGCATTTAGCTTCAGCCCAAGACCCCATACGCCTGGAACAGGTTTGGAGTGAATTGCACCCCAAGGAACAAGCTCTACCCGAAGTGGTGTTAAGCGCAGCTGAGAAGTGCCTTAAGTCGGGCGGCTCTGGGGAGCAGGCGATGAGCTGGTTGCTGCCTTTGTGGGAGCGGATGGCGGCCCCAAACCTCTCGCTGGAGCTTCCGCACCGCCAACGGTTGGTCAGTGTATTGAGCCAATGTCTTATGGATGAGCACTCTATGCCGGATCGGTTGTGGTTGTCGCGCATTGAAGCTGCTCAACTGCAGCAGCCCGCAGAACCTGATTTGCAATTGATGTTTGGCGTGGCCTGCTGGCGTTTTAGCCTTTGGGGCAAAGCGCAGCAGATGGTGCAACAGGCAGCTGCAAAGCTACAAGCCCCCACATTACGCCGCCAAGCTTGGTCGATGCTCGCCCAAATGGCCGAACAACGCCAAGACACTCAAGCCGCGTTAGAGGCTTGGAAGAAAGCGGCTAAAGAGAGCGCTTAGAAAGAGGACTTTTAACTCGATGCCTGCTCAAACGGCAGGGGCATATTGCGCAGGTCTTTTCGGGTTTCAACCAACACCAGCGGGCCTTCCTCAACCACGACGGGCGCGGCGCGTTCACGCGGCACATGCACACGTTTAGGCTCTGCTGCAATGGCAGCCTGAACGGCGGACACTTTGACGGGATCCGAATTCACCCACTCCAAGCCCGCTTGATGCGAGATGTCAATCAAGTGAGGCAGGGGAAGCTCAAACGTTTGAACCTTGGGCATGCTGTGCGCGGTAGCTAACGCCACCGTAGGTGCGGGAGCGGGCGTGGCAGAAGTCGCAGCAAAAGATGCGGCTGAAGGCGAAACAGACGAGGACTCTTTGCTGACTGAGGGTGCAGAAGTTGAGGTGGTTACTGGTGTGGGCGCAACCCAATCAGCTGACGACACAGCTTGTACTTGTGGTGAGCCGGCATCATTCACATTCGCCATGGATTCTTCTGTGCGGGGCTGGCGATCGTTTCGGTCACCACGCTCTCTGCGGTCGCGTCCATAGCGGTCGCGTGAGCGACGTGGACGACCTGAGTTGTTTTCAGTGGTCGGGTCCGCACCTTCGATGCGCTCAGAACCTTCGGTGCGTTCAGACGTCTGTTCCATGCCGGGCATGGCCATTTGTGCTGTCTGGGGTACTTCAGCTTCGCGTGGTTCTGCTGAGTCTCGGCGAGCTTGGTCTGCGCCGGAGCGTGAGCCGCGTCCACCACGTCCACGACCTCTGCCGTCGTTGCGGGGCGCGCGTTCGCCACGGGCTTCTTGACCTTCTGTTGCAGTTTGGGGTTCTGCGTCCAAATTGGATTTGTCGGTTGTCACCGCGTTGCGATCCGCATCTCCACGAACACGTGGGCTGCGGTTACTATTACCCGCGCCGCTAGCACTACCGGAACGACCATTGCGCCCGCCTCGGCCTCGGCCAGTGCCACTTCCCTCTGTACGTTCGGCATTGGGCCGACGTCCATTGCGCTCAGCTGTGGGTGTTGTGTTGCTGGTTGCTGACGTTGGGTCTGCAGGCTGAGCCGTTTGAACGCCAAACAAGCCTTTGAGCCAAGCCATGAAACCTTGGGAAGGTTTGTCAGCAGGCACTTGTGGCGCAGGTGCGCGGGCAGAACTAGGAGCAACCGGCACCACGGGTGCGGGCGCGTCAGGCAACACACCCTTGATCAGCGGGGTTTGCTTGTTGGTGGGCTCTTGCGAGCGGCGGGTGATGGTGTCGCTGTCCTCTAGATCTTCGGCCATCTGGTAGCTGGCCTCGATATTGTCCAAACGGGGGTCGTCGTGCTTTAGGCGGTCCAAGCGGTAGTTGGGGGTTTCGAGCGACTTGTTGGGCACCATCAGCACATGAATGCGCTGCTTAAGCTCAATTTTGGTGATTTCATTGCGCTTTTCATTCAATAAGAAAGACGCCACATCCACCGGCACCTGGCAATGCACTGCTGCGGTGTTGTCTTTCTGAGATTCTTCTTGAATGATCCGCAAAATTTGGAGGGCTGAGCTTTCGGTGTCGCGGATATGGCCAGAGCCGCCACAGCGTGGGCAGGGAATAGAGGCGCCTTCGCTCAACGCAGGGCGCAGGCGCTGGCGGCTCATTTCCATCAGACCAAACTTGCTGATGGTGCCAAACTGCACGCGGGCACGGTCTTGGCGCAAGGCGTCGCGCAATCGGTTTTCCACATCGCGGCGGTTTTTGCTTTCTTCCATGTCGATGAAGTCGATCACGATCAGGCCGCCCAAGTCCCGCAGACGCATCTGGCGGGCTACCTCGTCAGCTGCTTCCAGGTTGGTGCGGGTGGCGGTTTCTTCAATGTCGCCGCCCTTGATGGCGCGGGCGGAGTTCACGTCCACGCTCACCAGTGCTTCAGTGTGGTCAATCACGATGGCACCGCCGCTGGGCAGCGTGACGGTGCGGGCGTAAGCCGATTCGATCTGATGTTCAATTTGAAAGCGGCTGAACAAAGGTGCGTCGTCGCGGTAACGCTTCACACGCGCGGCATGCTCGGGCATGACGTGCGCCATAAACTGCTGGGCTTGGTCGAACACGTCGTCGGTGTCGATCAGGATGTCGCCAATGTCGGCGTTGAAGTAATCGCGAATGGCGCGAATGACCAGGCTGGATTCCTGGTAAATAAGAAAGGCGCCTTTGCCGGCTTTGGCGGCGCCATCAATGGCAGTCCAAAGTTTGAGCAGGTAATTCAAGTCCCATTGCAGCTCGGGGGCAGTGCGCCCAATACCTGCGGTGCGGGCAATGATGGACATGCCGCCAGGGTATTCCAATTGGTCTAAAGCTTCTTTGAGTTCAGCGCGGTCATCGCCCTCGATGCGTCGGCTAACTCCGCCGCCACGGGGGTTGTTAGGCATCAGCACCACATAACGGCCCGCCAGTGACACAAAAGTGGTGAGAGCCGCACCTTTGTTCCCACGTTCTTCTTTTTCAACCTGAATGACCAGTTCTTGGCCTTCACGGATCACATCTTGAATGCGCGCCGAGCTGACAGAAACCCCCGACTGAAAGTACTGCTTGGAAATTTCTTTAAACGGCAAAAAGCCGTGGCGCTCTTCCCCGTAGTCAACAAAGCAGGCTTCCAAAGACGGCTCCACCCGGGTGACCACCGCTTTGTAAATATTGCCTTTGCGCTGCTCTCTACCTTCGATTTCAATTTCGTAGTCGAGGAGTTTTTGTCCATCCACAATGGCCAAACGGCGTTCTTCCGTCTGCGTGGCATTGATCAGCATGCGTTTCATTTCAGTTCCTTCCATGGGCACAACAGCCCAACGACACAAGCCCTAAAGGGCTAGAGATGCCTGAAGCGATGAGATGAAACGGGGAAACTGCCGGAGAAATTCAGGCTCTAAGAAAGAGCCGAATCGTAGGCGCAGGGATGAAGGCGATTGGGTGGATGGGGGCCAAGGCGCGTACTGCAGATTCAGTGGGCCAAGTGGCTAAGCCTGATGCGCGTGCAGGGGCGCATTCGGAGAACATAAGGCTCCATACTCCGTTGCATAAACAGCACAACCATACAAACATTTCGCTTAGATCCAACAGCCAGCCTGAGGCTGACCGCTTTTAGGTATTCCGTATTTGAGTTTCATTTCATCGACCACAACCGGAAACCCCGGGGCATCGACCTTCCAGTGAAATGAGCGGGTTTGGTTAAGAGTCAGTGAACTAAACTCCAAACGAATCAACCACTTACAACACATCACTGGTGAGCAACATTATAGAGGTCAACCCAAGTCGCTCAGATCCTGCGAATTTGGGGCGGCCTGTGCCCCAAGTTCAATCCATGGCGGTTGACGAAGATTCAGATGGGCAGCGGTTGGACAACTATTTGATTCGCCAGCTTAAAGGCGTGCCCAAAACCCATATTTACCGCCTGATCCGCAGCGGCCAGGTGCGCGTCAATAAGGCTCGGGCTGCGGCGGATACGCGGTTGCATTCGGGTGACGTCGTACGCATTCCCCCGGTGAGGGTCGCAGAGCGGTCGGTCTCCCCGTCCATCAGTTCAGTGCCAGTAGCGCAATTTAAGGTGGTTTTTGAAGACGAGGCCCTGCTGGTGATTGACAAGCCAGCTGGCGTGGCGGTGCATGGTGGCTCCGGCGTGAGCTTTGGCGTGATTGAGCAGCTGCGGCGCTCAAGGCCCGATGCCAAGTTTTTGGAGCTGATCCACCGGCTGGATAGAGAAACCAGCGGGCTT
>CAMAWQ010000047.1 GCA_945862005.1 Hylemonella gracilis
CCGCGCCACAGCACCCAATTGGCTATCCACCAGCTTCATGATCTCGCCTTCCAAACGCAGCTTGGCTGCATCCTCTTGCAGGTAGTGGTTGTCGCGAGGCACCACAAACGCCATCGCCACTTGACCCTTGAGCGCATCGGCCACGCCCACGACCGCCACCTCAGCCACCTGAGCATGTCCGGCAATGCATTCCTCAATTTCGCGAGTGCCTAAGCGGTGTCCGGCCACGTTGATCACATCATCCGTGCGGCCCAGAATGAAGTAATACCCATCTTCGTCTCGGATACCCCAATCAAAGGTGTTGTAAACCAAACGGTCCGGAATGCTTTTCCAGTACGTGTTCACAAAGCGTTCATCGTCTTTCCAGATGGTTTGTAAACAGCCCGGGGGTAAGGGCCCTTCTATGGCCACCACCCCTTTTTGTTGGTGGCCTACCAAGTCTTCACCCGTGTTTTCATTGATGAGCTTCAGGTGGTAACCGTACATAGGCACGCCTGGGCTGCCAAACTTGCTGGGGGCAGGTTCCACGCCGTTGGCAATGGTCATGATGGGCCAGCCCGTTTCGGTTTGCCAATAGTTGTCAATGATGGGCACACCTAAACCTTCGCTGATCCACTGGGCGGTGGGCTGATCCAAGGGCTCTCCCGCTAAATACAGCGCTTTAAGGCTTGAAAGGTCGTACTGTTTTAAAAAGGCAGGGTCTTGCTTTTTAAGTACCCGCACTGCCGTGGGGGCGGAAAACATGCGGGTGACTTTGTATTTTTCGACCAACTGCCACCAAATACCGGCATCGGGCCGAATAGGCAGGCCCTCGTACATAAGGGTGGACATGCCATGAATCAGAGGGCCGTAAATGATGTAGCTGTGCCCCACCACCCAACCAATATCGCTGGTACAAAAATAGGTTTCACCCGGCTGGCCTTGGTAAATCAAATCCATACTGGCCGCCAACGCTACGGCGTAACCACCCGTATCGCGCTGCACGCCCTTGGGCTTGCCCGTGGTGCCGGAGGTGTACAGAGTGTAGCTGGTGTGGGTGGCGTCTACCCAATTGCAAGGCACCAAGTCGTTCAGGTGCTGCGCTCTGCGCTCGCTCCACAACACATCGCGCTTTTTTACCCAAGACATTGGAGCCAGCTTGCGGTCCACCATCAGCACATGATTGGGCTTGTGGCTAGAAAGTTCTAGGGCCTCATCCAGCAAGGGTTTGTAGGCCACCACCTTGCCACCACGCGAACCGGCATCGGCGCTGACCACCACCTTGGGCTCGGCGTCTTCAATACGTGTGGCCAAAGAGCCCGACGCAAAACCTCCGAACACCACCGAATGGATGGCCCCAATTCGTGCACATGCCAGCATGGCAAAGGCGGCCTCTGGAATCATGGGCATGTAAATCAACACCCTATCTCCCTGCTCCACCCCCAAGCCTTTAAGCACGGCCGCCATACGCTGCACTTCAGTAAGCAGTTGCGCATAGGTGTAAACCTGTTCTTGGTCAGTTTCGGTGCTTACAAAAATCAAAGCCGGTTGGTCAGCCCGGCTTGCAAGATGGCGGTCAACTGCGTTGTGGCAAAGGTTGGTCGTGCCGCCCGCAAACCAGCGGGCAAAAGGCGGTTGGCTGTAGTCGCAAATTTGCTGAGGTGGCACTTGCCAATCAATGCGCTTGGCCTGCTCTGCCCAAAATTCGTCTGGTCGGTCTATAGATTGGCGATAAAACTCACGAAAAGTTGTCTCTGCTCCGGCCATGTTGCTGCCTCTTTATTGTTGAAATGCTTAACTGAATTTGTATTTTTAATTATGAATAGACGACTTTCGGCAAACTGACTCACCCCCTCCTGGTTTGACAACATCCCCGCACATCCCTATGCTCGCCGCCTAATGCAACGTATTTCCACCTTTGTAACTCTTCTTGTAAGCCTCTGTTGTGCTGGCATATTGCATGCTGCGCCGGCAGATGCCAGCAAAGACGACCTTGACGCTTTTTTAGCTGACAAGGGCTTTATAAACAGGGTCGGCCAAAAAGCCTCTGAATTGGTGGTAACCGCTATGGGTGCCTTGGGTTTGCCCTACCGAGCTGGTGGCTCTAGTTATGAATCCGGCTTTGATTGCAGCGGATTTGTGAAGGCGGTTTATGAGCAAACCATGGGTTTACTTCTGCCGCGCAAAGCCGAGCAACAAGCCGCCACCACCCTAAAAATAGACCTTCATGAACTCAAACCTGGCGACTTGGTGTTCTTCAACACCATGCGCAAGGCATTTAGTCATGTGGGCATTTATGTGGGCGATAACAAGTTCATCCACTCACCCAAGCCTGGCGCAGAGGTTCGCATAGAAGATATGCGACAAACCTACTGGGCCCGCCGATTTGACGGCGCCCGCAGGGTAGATGGCGCCGCCGACTGAAACATTTGCAGGCCTTACTTAGCTGCCCTTAAAAACAGGGCGGCGTTTTTCGTTAAAAGCTCGGATACCCTCGTAGCGGTCTTCAGTTTCAATAAGGTGATTATAGGCCTCCACCTCAAAGCGAAATGCTGTTCTAAGTTCCATTTGTGAGCCGTAACGCACCGACTTTTTAATTTGCTTGACCGACAAAGGCGCATTAGAGGCAATGGCCTCAGCCGATTCAATAGCCATGCCCAGCACCTCAGAGGGTGACGTGATGCCATTAAACAAACCCCACTCATAGGCTTTTGGGGCGGTAATAGGCCTCCCGGTGAGCAACATCTCTTTGGCGCGGCGCTCACCAATAGCCCGAGGCAAGTTTTGCGTGCCACCAGCGCCGGGCATGATGCCCAAGGTCACCTCGGTTAAGGCAAAGCGGGCCTGGTCAGAGGTGTAAGCAAAGTCGCAGCTCAGCACGGTTTCAAAACCACCCGCATAAGCATGCCCGTTAACCGCCGCAATGACCGGAATGGGCAAATCCGTTAAGGCCCAGTACATGCGCTCAAACAACTCATGCTGCTTAACCCACTGCGCCTTGCCCATGCCATTGCGCTCTTTGAGGTCGGCCCCCGCACAGAAAATTCGGTCTCCAGAACCCGTCAAGACCACGCAGCGGATGCCCATGGCGTCTTCGGTCAAACGCGACCACAAGTCGTAAAGGTCATGACCCATTTGGGTGTTGAGCGAATTGGCAACATCCGGCCGGTTTAAGGTGACCTTGAGCACGTAGTCAGATATTTTTTCTGTAAGCACAGTTGTATAGGTGGGCAATACAACTTGTGAAGCCGCTGTGGGCTGAGCATTGGTTTGCATTCAAACTCCAAAAAACAATGTAGCTCGTATTGAACTACAGAAATACACAAAAAAATGGGCTGCAAAAGCAGCCCATTCAATCAAAGAGATCGGCCTTTGGCCGACTGTCGATTAAGTGCCAATCACCCCGCCATCGGCCTTACGGATGACCACAGTGGCAGAACGTGGGCGGCCATTGGGCTTCTTGTCGGGCCAGTTGGAAACGGCTCTGGGGTTCTTGGGGTCGCTCAGCTCGTTAGCAGGCTCACCTGGGTGCTGAACGTTGATGAACATGGTTTTGCCATCTGGAGTCTCGGTAGCGCCGGTAATTTCGCAGCCGGCAGGTCCCACCAAAAAGCGGCGCACTTCGCCAGTGTTGACGTCAGCAGCCAACATCATGTTATTGCCAAAGTTTTTAAGGTCGCCCTTTCCCATAGCCGAGGTAGACATGTCACACTGAATCCACATCAAACCCCTGCCGTCCACCCACAAGCCGTCTGGGCAAGAGAACATGTCGCCTTTGACGTTGCCTTTGGCATCAGCGCGATCCAATGAGGGGTCGCCCGCAAACACGAAGTGGTTCCAAGCAAAGGTGATGCCTTGGAAGTCGCCATCTTCTTTCCAGCGAATGATGTTGCCCTGAGTGTTGTTCGCACGGGGGTTGGCTGCGTCAACGCCGGGTTGTTTATCTCTACCGCGGTTGCTGTTGTTGGTAAGAGTGGCGTAAACCCAGCCCTGTTTGTCGATATCAATCCACTCGGGTCGGTCCATTTTGGTGGCCCCCAGCAGATCGCTGGCTTGGCGCGCTTTAATCAGTACTTCGCCTTGGTCAGCAAAGCCGTTGGCAGCAGTCAGCGGGCCTTGGCCGTGAGTCAGGGCAATCCACTGGCCTTTGCCATCTGAGTTGAACTTGGCTACAAACAACGTACCGTGGTCTAACAGCGATGCGTTTGCGGCTGCGCCGCCGGGCTTGATAGCATCGCGGCTAACAAATTTGTAGATGTATTCAAAGCGCGCATCTTCTCCCATGTACACCACCGCGCGGTTGTCCTTGGTTACTGCCACGGTGGCGCCTTCATGGGCTCCACGACCCATGGCGGTGCGCTTGATGGGGGTTGCGTTGGGGTTGCGGGGGTCAATTTCCACAATCCAGCCAAAACGATTGGGCTCGTTCGGGTTCTTAACAGCATCAAAGCGGGCATCATGTTCATGCCAGCGGTATCCGCTTCCGCCTTTTCTTAGGCCCCAACGACGCTCATGTTCGGAGAGTTTGTCTCCGCCGTTGAAGTAAAAGATAAAATTTTCTTCAGAGGTTAAATAGGTACCCCAAGGCGTGATGCCGCTTGCGCAATTGTTTAGAGTGCCCAACACCACACGACCCGCCGGGTCGGCTGCGGTTTTCAGCATGGCATGTCCAGCCGCAGGACCGCTGAGCTCAGTACGGGTGTTGGCTGTAATGCGACGCGCAAAACGCGATGGGTTCACCACCTCCCACTTGCCCGCCTTGTCTTCAACTTCAATGATGGCCACACCGTGAGCCGCTTGCGACTTACGCACTTGTTCGGCGCTCCAATTGGCCATGCCATCGGTAAACAGCAAGCCCTGGTCCACGTACTCGTGGTTCATGGCCAAAAGACCACGCTTGGAGCCTTCTTGCGCGTAGTAATGAATACCGTCGTGGTGCATGCCCAATTGGGTCTCTTGCTCGGCCGCAGTGTTGCTGGCGTCTTCTTTAAAAGCATGGTTGTGGCCAGACATGCCCACGGGATCACCCCAAGGAGCAATCACCTGCACGGTGTAGCCCTCAGGCACTGTAATGGTGTCTGCAGTAGAAATAGCTACACTTTTAAAGCCCATCAACGGGCCGCTGGCCATATTGTTGGTGGCGCAACCTACCAAAGCTGCAGCGCCGCTCACAGCGCTTAAAGGCGCCAATAAACCGCCAGCCAAAGCACCTAAACCACCACGCAAGATTGTTCTTCGGCTAGGGTCAGACACTTCATGAATACTGGGGTTGGAAGAACGGTTGCTGTCTTCCATTAAAGAAAAGTCTTTTGCCATGCGGGACTCCTAAATAGAAAAAATATGAAGATAACTAATCTATGCTTCATTTATGACGCATTGAATTAGCCCTTCTGTGTCAAGCGTATTACCAATCAATTAATCTGTGCTCTTAAAGTTTGAATACCTTAGGGAAAATCTTATGAAACATATAGTTACTTTGGTTTTTTGGGCAGTTGCCTCAATGAGTCAAGCAGCTGATACGCCCACTTTAAGTACACCCACCGCAAGCGAACGCTTGGCCAGTGCCAGACAGGCTATTGAGCGCAAAGGCTGGAGCCGGGCCCAGCTTGATTTGAGATCCGTGGTCCGCGATGAACCCGACAATGCAGATGCCCACAATCTCTTGGCCTACACGTACCGCAAACAAGAAAAACCCAATTTATCCAAGGCCTTCGAGCACTACAGAATTGCACTCAAAATCAACCCCTTGCACAAAGGTGCCCATGAATACATTGGCGAAGCCTATGTCATGGATCGCAAGCCCAATCTGGCAGAAAAACACCTTGCAGACTTAGAGAGGATCTGCGGCAACAAAACTTGCGAGGAATATGTGGACTTGGCTCAATCTATTGCGGCCTACAGAAAGGCGAATCCTTAAACTGTCATTCAGCGCCTTCTACCACCGCCGCCCATGATCGAGCCCAAAACACCGCGCACGATTTCCCGGCCTATAGATGAGCCCACGGTGCGCACCGCACTTTTCACTACCAGTTGAGCAATGCCGTCTCGATGGGCGCCCCGCGGCCCTTGCGACCCGAAAAGCAAGTCGGACATGCCCCCCATAAAGCCACCCGCTGATTCATCTTTTGTGGGAGCACTTGAACCCGCTGCTTTGGCTTTAAGCATTTCAAAGGCGGATTCACGGTCAAGCATTTGTTCGTAAACGCCAGCGACCAAGGAGTTGTCAAGCAAAGCGCGTCGTTGTTCTGAAGTAATAGGGCCAATTTGACTTCCCGGCGGCACTACAAAAACCCGCTCGGTTTCGGTTGGTCGCCCCTTTTCATCCAGAAAACTGATCAAGGCTTCGCCCACGGCCAGTTCTGTGATGGCTGCTTCAATATTGAGGCCCGCTTTAGGGCGCATGGTTTGAGCTGTCGCTTTCACAGCTTTTTGGTCTCGGGGGGTAAAGGCACGCAGCGCATGCTGAACCCGATTGCCCAACTGCCCCAAGACTGCGTCTGGGATATCCAGTGGGTTTTGGGTTACAAAATAAACGCCAACTCCTTTGGAACGCACCAAACGCACGACAAGCTCAATCCGATCGATCAAAGCTTTGGGCGCTTCGTTGAACAAAAGGTGCGCTTCGTCAAAGAAAAAAACCAATGTGGGTTTATCGGGGTCGCCAATTTCGGGTAATTGCTCAAATAACTCAGAGAGCATCCACAACAAAAAGGTAGCGTACAGACGAGGGGACGACAGCAATTTGTCTGCAGCCAAAATATTGATGACGCCCTTGTTGTCGGCGGTTTGCATAAAGTCTTGGATATTAAGCATCGGCTCACCGCAAAACTTGTCACCGCCTTGCTGCTCAATTTGTAGCAAAGCGCGCTGAATAGCACCAATGCTCGCGGCGCTGATATTGCCGTATTCGGTGGTGAATTCCTTAGCATGTTCACCCACATAGGCCAGCATGCTGCGCAGATCTTTCATGTCCAACAGCAGCAAACCGTTGTCATCTGCAATTTTGAACACCAGATTCAAAACCCCTGATTGGGTGTCGTTCAGGTTCAGCATGCGGGTCAACAACAAAGGCCCCATATCGCTGATCGTCGCCCGCACAGGGTGGCCTTGCTCACCAAAGACATCCCACAAAGTGGTGGGGCACGCCAATGGGTCTGGTAGGCCAATGCCTCTGCTGGCCAAGGCACTGGCCAGCTTCTCGCCGATACGGCCGGTTTGGCTGATACCCGTTAGGTCGCCTTTAACGTCGGCCATAAATACGGGCACACCTATGCTGGAAAAACTTTCAGCAATTTTTTGCAGCGTCACGGTTTTGCCGGTGCCCGTGGCGCCGGTAATCAACCCGTGACGGTTGGCCAAACGGGCAAGTAAAACGCTTTCAATATGGTCATTGCGAGCAATGAGCATGTCAGTCGCCCTTAATGCCTTTTTCTTTGATGATGGCTGCGTAACGACGTGTGTCTGCAGCATTGAGTGCCTGAAGTTGAGATGGCGACATAGGGCTTGGCTCTGCCCCTAAGTTACGGATGACCTGCGTAAGCGCTGGCGTGACTAGGATGCGGTTGATTTCGCGGTTCAGCCGCTCAATCACCGCCGGCGGTGTGCCCGCTGGCGCATAAAAACTGTGGGTAGATCCACCGTCATAGCCTTTAAGGCCCAGTTCAGACAAGGTAGGGGTGTCCGGATAAAGAAAGGATCGCTTGGTGCTGCCCACGGCCAGCAGGCGCAAAGCGCCCGAGCGAATGTGAGGCGCAGCAATGCCTGGGTCAAAGAAAAAGTCGAGGTTACCTGCCAGCAAATCCTGCAAGGCGGGCGCCGAGCCGCGGTAGGGAATGTGCACGGCATAAATGCCCGCCATGCTTTTGAGCATTTCAGCGCCTATGTGTGGAGTGGAACCGTTTCCTGGACTGCCGTAGCTGAGCTTGCCCGGATTGGCTCTGGCAAATTTTTGCAAATCGGCAAAGCTTTGAAAGGGAGAGTTGGCGCGCACAACCAAGAACAACTCTAGCCGCGCGGTAGCAGCCACTGGGAGGAGGTCTTTGTTGACATCGTAGGGAAGATTCGACGTCATCGTGGGCACGACGACCATGGTGCTACCTGCAGCCATGAGCAAGGTGTATCCATCGCCCGCAGACCTGGCCGCCACTTCAGCACCAACGATGCCGCCTGCACCCGTGCGGTTTTCCACCAGGACAGGTACACCAAGCGCTTGTGACAAGGGCGCGGCCACTGCGCGGCCCAGCACATCGGGCGAACTTCCCGGAGCCACGTTAACGATCACACGGATCGGCTTGTTGGGCCAGTCTTGGGCTAAAGCAAACTGGGGGGACATCAGCATGCCCAGTAAGCAGACCCCAAGGGCTATTCGGCGTGAAAGTGTGTGCATCTTTTGAGTCTCCTTATTAGATGGCTAGGGAGTGCGCTAGGCACCCGTTGTTAAAAGGGTTGATAGTTAATTGTTTAAAAAAATAGTATGGCATGGGGAAGAGGAAATTCAGTCCAATAGGAGCAAAAGCGGCATGGGTATTGGGTTTAATTGACTCCAAACAAGGCCGCACCGTTATCCCAGGCTATTTTTTTAGCAACTATTGGCGGCAAATCACCCAGCCATACGCGATAGCCCCGCATGATGTCTTCATAGGTTTGCCAGCGTTGATTGATCCAGGTGTCTGACCCGATCAAAAAACGCCCGGGGTATTTGAGGATAAGTGCACGCCATTCGGGGCATAAGAAGCCCCCCTCACAAGTTAAGCCCGGACGGTAAGAAAGCTCCCCCATCAGGCCGGGGTACTTCGCCATTAATGCTTCCACACGCTTTACCGACGTACCGCCAATGCCGGTGTGCGCCCAAATCAGCCGCAGCTTTTGACCCCTGGATGGCGTGTGTGCCATTAGTAGGTCAATAGCGGCATCATCCACATGGGCCAGTACGACCAACTGCTTATCTTCGGCCAACACCATCAGCTTTTTGGCCACTGCGCCGTTGGCATTGGCGCTGTCGTAAAGATGGAATTCGCCAATACCTCGATAAGGTCCTACCGGTGTGCCACGGGCAAGTTCGGCAAGCACCATGTCATAAACAGTTTCATCGCGAAACCAAGTGTCATAGTCAGATCGGTTACGGTAGAGGCGCACAAAAGGCACAACAGTCACTCCCGAAGCGGCAGTTTCAGCGCGCGCTTGGGCCAGCGCAATGGTTCCGTCATTAGGCCGTGAGTTAGAGACTATGGCTTTGACACCACTGCGCCGCATACGCGCAAGCACATCGGGTACCGGATGCGGTCCCGATTGGCCGTTCCAAGCTTCGGTGTTGTAGTGCAGGTGAGCATCGAACAGCGGACCGGCGTAGTCGGCCGTATGGGCAGTCAAACTCAAGAAAGAGATAAATCCGAAGACAGAGCAAAAAAGCGTTTTTCGCAAAAGTAATACGAACATCGTGGCCATTATTTGATCACTCACCTAGCGATCGGCGCAATGCTGCTGAACTGGTCGGTCCACAATCTCAAACCCGGTTGGTCGTAAGGTTCGGATCTGAGCACACGACCTTGATCGTCCCGATCTTCGCGGTTAACAGAGGGGTATGCCTTCAGGTAGGCTTGATCCTGAGTCATGATGAAGTGCAGGTTCCTTCTCACGTTGCGCACCTCATCTACAGCCTGATATTTGTGCCGGTAGGACATGCCTAAGACCTCCGCTTGAACTTTAACAATGGGGTAAAGATTCAAATAAGCATTGGTGATATTGATCGCGATGTAACCATCCGGGTTCAGGTGGTCGCGATAAATCTGAAAAGCCTCACGTGTCAACAAATGGATGGGCACTGATCCGCCTGTAAAAGCATCCAGCACGATAACGTCGTACATCTTGTCTTTGGGCAGCTGCTCCATGCGCAACCGGGCATCACCCAACAAAATATTCTGCTCGCCTGCTTTACAGGCCGACAAGTTATCAAACCACTTCTGCGCAATTTGCACGGCTGCAGGATTGATTTCATAAAAGTCGTAGGAATCGACTTGTCGTGCATAGTTGGCTAAGGTACCAGCACCCAAACCAATTAACGCAACCGAGAGCGATGGTTTTTGGTCCATGGCCCACTGCAAGGTCTCTCCGATACCGCTGTCCCGCGCATAGTAAGTGGTCGGTACATGACGAAGGTCGTCAGAAAGAAACTGCTGACCATGGGTCACATTGCCGCTGAAAAACACCCGGTCATTTCGCTCGGGCTCCGACACAAAACGTCGCTCCTTTACGGACACCGTGCCATAAAAATTTCGTACTTGATCGAGCAAAACTTCGGTACGGTCATCATTACGGATCTCACGCCAAGACCACGGATTTTGCATGGCATACAACAAAGCCACCATGACCACTGCAGTCAAAGCACCCACCGCATGACGCAAATGACCACGGGATTGAGCCCCGAATCGGAACAGCACGTGGCAAGCCAACAAGGCCACCAAGACCAAAGCTATCAACCACTCGAAGTAATCGTCAAAGAATTGGGTGGCTACGAGGGTCACGAACAAGCCCCCGAATGCTCCCCCAATTGACATGCACAGATAAAACTCGGTCAACCGACGTGTATCCACCGGCCTACGGCGGTACAACTCGCCATGGCACAACATGCACACCACACACAACAATGCGTAATGCGACCAACGAACTTCATTCACGCCGTAGTCCCACTCGATACCGAGCCAACGCGGTATATCGCTCAACCCTGAAGTTGCAAGCAACAAAACCAGCGTGAAGAACGCAAACAACTTTGGGAGATACCACCGGGGGTGGTCAAAAGTCAGGATGAAAGTGAACAAATAGATGCCCAGCGTCGAAACCCAAAGCCTTGGCTCAGGTGCCACATCGTGGCTGATCTGATCAGTGGTTGCTATAAACACCAATGAGGCCAAAGCCGGCAATGCCATCCAGGACATGCGCTGAATCAGCGAAGGCTTTAGCGCACTGGACTCGTTCCCTTTTATGGTGGTCGCACCATCTACCGCATCAGACTGTGCTGAGCCGGCGGGAGAATTTTTTTGCCAAGCACCCAAAGCCACCGGTAAGCAAAGCGAAGCAAACACCCAAAAACCAGCGGTCCACAGATACCCCATTTCCTGCTGTTCCAACCAAGGCTCCAGCACATAGGGAAAAGAGAAAAGTGCCAAGAACGAACCCACATTGGACAAAGCGTACAAACGAAACACCGATGAAGCATGTGGCGTGCTGGTGAACCAGTGTTGAACCAAAGGCCCGGTAGTCGCCAAACAAAAATATGGCAAGCCCACACTGGCCCCCAGAATCAACAAAACCTGAAAAACAGGAAAATCAGGTGATTCAGGCCGAAGCTCTGCACCGGGCAGCACTCTGGCTGCCAACATGGCCGCCAGCACTAACAAGACCACGTGAATGCGCGCCTGGGTTTTCCTTGAGGGCAATGCGGCCAAAGCATGGGCATACAGATAACCTAAGCACAACAGGGTTTGAAAAAACAGCATGGCCGTAGTCCAAACGGCGGGGCTGCCCCCGAACCATGGCAAGATTTGCTTACTCAGAAGCGGCTGGACCTGAAACAACAAAAAAGCACTTGTGAAAATCGTGAGTGCAAATGGCAAGAAACTCCAAGGGTTGGCAGCTAGATTTGGTTTCGGATGAGTCATGATCACGGTCTGACTGGGGGTCAATCCAGCACTTTCAACTTGATAAAAAATACAATGATTTGCCATCCATACAAACAGCAAATACTCTTGCCCACTGTTAAAAGGCGCCAATTCTACTTATTACGCCTTTGGTTCAAGGTAGGATTACACCTAGTTAGTGTCTCCATGCGAATCATTAAATAACCATAAAGGTGCGAAAAATGTTTAATAGTTTTAAAACAATGAAGCCAAGCCAACCCATGCTATTAGTATTAACCAGTATTTTTTTGACTCTTTCGGTCTTGGCACCAAAGACAGTTAAGTCCCAAGTTATAGATTGGCCACAAAAGCCGATCAAACTGGTCGTGCCTTATTCACCTGGAGGAAGTGCCGACACCCTAGGACGCTTGATCGGTGATCACTTGGGAAAGGCATTTGGGCAGACAGTTGTGATAGAAAACAGGTCTGGAGCTGGGGGAATTATTGGCTCCCAAATGGTGGCCAAGTCTGCTGCGGACGGCTACACGCTGGTCATATCGGGCATAGGCTCACACGTTATTGCCCCCTCAATGGCAGAAGGGGGTTATGACCCAATCAAAGATTTCACGCATATAGCAATGCTGGCCGGACCACCACTGGCAGTAGTTGTGAATGCAGAACAGACATTTAGGGACTTTAATGGTTTTGTGAGCTTTATTAAAAGCAATCCGAATGGATTGAGCTGGGGCTCGCCAGGTCAGGGTACACATGGCCATTTAACCGGTGAATTGTTTCGAACAACCGCAAAGTTGAATATGGTTCATATCAACTACAAAGGTGCTGCTGGAGCATTAGTTGATCTTATGGGCGGTCAAATTTCCGCAGGCTTTATGACATTGAGCTCGGCTAAAACCGCCATTGATTCTGGCAAACTTCGGTTATTGGCTGTGTCTTCGCCTAAGCGATTGTCCGAATATCCAAACGTTCCGACTTTGGCAGAGCTTGGATATCCAGCTCTGACAGGGACAACGTGGTTTGCACTTTCAGGCCCCGCTGGCATGCCGGCAGCATTGGTTGATCGTATCAATGCTGAAGTTCGGCGCGGGATGGATACAGCCGCAGCTAAGGTACGACTTTCGACAGAAATTATGGAGACAGCAGCCTATGATGCGCCAGAATTTAAGCGCTACGTTTCATCTGAAATTGAACGCTTAGGCCCTGCCGCACGCTCCTTAAAAAATTCAATTAAATGACGAGTCACATTATTTGAAATATGACTTAATCAGCCACGTCTGTGTAAAGCCAACAAACTGCACAGCGCCTTAAGCAACGTTTTCAGGAATTCTGACGTATTTAGATATGGTGGTCCTGACTATGAGGCTTTGGGACGACTATCACCTGATGCCGAACGAGATGCTTGGCCACTTATGTTGGCATCGTAGCCTGTGGCTACTCTGACATCAAGAACGCACACTTTTCCATTTCGAACGGCATCCAATCCCTCAGTAATTGCGATATGTAGGGCGGATATATCAGTGATTGGTCCAATGGACATGGCGCCTTGAGCGCGAGCCATGCCAGCCAAATCTATATCAGGCTCACTCATCCTCATACCTATCCAGCGGTTTTCAACCGGCCGATCACGCTCAATTGCCACCCGCTCTTGATGCATTTCATCATTAAAGAAAGAATTGTTATTGGAAATAATCAACAACAATGGAATTTGGTAGTGGCAAGCAGTCCAAAGGGCTGTAACGCCCATTAAGAAATCGCCATCACCAATAACTCCGATAGGTATACGTCCACTGCCTTTCAGTGCGAGTGCCGAGCCTACACACATACCAGGGCCGGAGCCAATACCACCACCACCATCTTTACCAAGATAATCTAAGGGATGATGAAAATCTCTATAGCCCCCATTCCAACCTAACGGTAGCCGTATCAAACAAATATTTTCGTTGGCAGTAAGGGTATTAATTCCGTCTGCAATTGCTTTAATATTTAAAATTCCAGCGGTTTTTAGAGGTATTAATTTCTGTTCCGGAACCGCAACAGGAGGTTTGGCTTTGATATTTAATTCTTTAGCCAATCTTGCAATAAAACTATCAGCATCGCACATCAGATAAATATCAGCTGGCGGCAAACCAAAATACTCCATATTCCAGCCTCGATGGAGTTGCTGATCTAATGATGCATGAATTACTTTAGCTTTTGGAGGCTGCTCACCAAAGGCCTGTTTAAAGGTGCCTGCAAGATCCATCCAATCAAGGCTAAGTATGACATCTGCCTCAGCCAGCACTGCAGATATCTCGCCAGACAGGAAAACACCGGGAGGGCCAATATGAAGCGGGTGGGTGGTTGGAAATCCCGCACCTTGCTTCAGATCAGTTACTACCGTAGCTGATAATGCCTCGGCAAAAGCAACACGCTGTTCCCAATCGTGCAAACTACGTGAAACACGCCCGACAAGAATTACTATTTTTTTTGCAGATGACAACAAGCCCAAAGCGTCTGAAACAGCTTCTTCATTTGGAGCTGCAGGCGCAGCCGGACGATAACGGGACATCTCCGGCAAGCTCAGCTCATTTACCATCAACTGCTCTTGTAAAGATACATCAAGGTTTACGTAAACAGGCCCCTTGGGAGCGGTTGCTGCAATTTGGTGCGCGCGGGATATTGACTCTATTGCTGCAGAAACCGAGCCAGGCTGGTCATCCCACTTGGTGAAGTTTCTGACAAGTGCTCCCTGATCAGCACTTGTATGAATCCAATCAATCCATGGTCTACGCTGGCTTGCATCTACTGGGCCAGTGGCTCCAAAAACAACCATTGGCACCCTGTCGCACCATGCATTAAAGATCCCCATTGAGCCATGCATAAGTCCGACATTACTGTGCAAAACTACACCCATTGCTCGGTTTGCAACCTTTGCAT
>CAMAWQ010000048.1 GCA_945862005.1 Hylemonella gracilis
ATGACGCTGAGGTTTTGCAACATGGTGGTGAAGACCGGCACGCTGGCCGAATACATAGAAATGCTCATCAATAACTCCTGTAAAAAATAGTTATGCGCTGTAAAGCCAAGGAATATCGAGAACCGACTCACCCAACCATTGAATAGACCGGTCTCGAGCCCAAGCCATCGGCCCTTGCAAGTGGAACACAAACCCGTTGCGCTGGGCGCGTCTTTGCACTTGGGCATTGCGGCGCCAGCGGTTTAAAGCATAGGCTTGCATTACTTGCGGTATCCGTGACTCTGGGGCGGCAGAACTTACCAGTGGGCCCCATGCCTTAGCCAGCGCCTGCGCGTCTTCAATGGCCATGGCGGCACCTTGGGCCAAGTAGGGACGCATGGGGTGTGCGGCGTCTCCCAATAAGGCCACATGGCCCTGGGCCATCGTTTGCGGACCATGAAGCGGCGCACGATCGAATAAAGGCCAGCTCTGCCAATCGTCTGCCGCGTTCAACACATCTAACAACTGGGTAGCTACCTTAAAGCCCGTACTTGGCACCGATGTGATTTGGGACAGCCATTGCGCTTTGTCGCAGGGAGGCCCCTCAACGATGACCACCACATTCAACAACTCACCCCCTTTGACGGGGTAATTCACCACATGAAACCGTTGACCTAACCAAACCGTGACGTCAAAACTGCGCAGATGCGCAGGCAGCGCTTGCATGGGCAATTGAGCCCGGTAAGCGCAATGACCTGTTGCTTGCGCAGCCCCGTCTTGCAGTAGGGCTTGACGCACATGGCTCCACAAGCCATCCGCGCCCACCACTGCGTCAAAGATTTGGGTGTGCAGCGCCTCTGAACCTGAGACGGGTTTAAGGTCTTCCCACTTCACCTCAACTTGTGGCTCAGCCTTTAAGCTGACGACACGACGTGCCAGCTGCAGCTCCACGGGCAAAGCCTTGACCGCCGACAACAACAACTGGTGCAAGTCGGCCCGTGCCAAGGTGAAGTAAGTTGCGCCATAGCGGTCTTGCATGCGTTGACCCAAGCGCAAACGCCCCAACACGCCGTCTTGTCCCTTGCGGGCTTGTGCGTTGCACACCACCAAATGCTCCGGCTGAAAAGCCACTTGCTCCAAGGCTGTACCCAAGCCCCAAGCCTGCAAATGGCGCACGGCATTGGGACCGAGCTGAATACCCGCCCCCTGCTCCGACCACGCCAACTTGTGTTCCCACACCTGCAACTGGAGGGTTGGCCCATGCGCAGCTGAGGAGGCTTGTGACAAGGCCAAGGCTGCAGCCAAGCCCCCAATACCCCCACCCGCAATCAGCACTTGCAAGGGTGGCGCAGTTGACGACACAGTGGTGTTACTCCACCCGAGTGATACGGGTGGGCTTGAAGCCTAAATCTGCGGCCTTGCCCTTACGGGCACGAGCTGCACGCGCGTTATTGAGACTGCGAATTTCTAAGGTTTCGTCGCGTTCTTTACCGCCACGGCCTAGGCCTTCAATTTTGACGCTTCGGGTGTAAGCGGCCGCACCGGCCAATGCATCCTTAGGCTCAAGGTCGATCAGGGTGAGCCCCCTGCCGCCCTTATCCATAAGCTTGAGCTCAGTAATCTCAAAGGTCAAAATGCGCCCGCCGGTGGAGGCGCAAGCCACATGAGTAGCAGGCGGGGCAGCGGGGTTGGCCCCTGCCCCCCCCACCAAGGAGGGTGCACACACCGTTTCGCCCTCTGCAAGACTGATAAAGCTTTTGCCGCTCTTGTTGCGCGACACCATGTGTTCCACCGAAGCCAAAAAGCCGTAGCCCCCAGAACCCGAAAGCAACAAGGTTGTTTGGGCGGGACCCGCAAAGTAATGCGCCACCTGGGTACCGGGCTCCAGCTCTATGAGCGTGGTGACGGGCTGGCCATCTCCTCGCGCACCGGGCAACACCGCCACAGGCACCGAATACACACGGCCATTGCTGCCGAATATGAGCAAGGTGTCTACTGTGCGGCACTCAAAGGTACCGTACAAGCCATCCCCCGCCTTGAAGGCAAAGCTCGAAGCTTCATGCCCATGGGCCTGACGGGCGCGCACCCAGCCTTTTTGCGACACCACCACGGTGACGGGCTCGTCCACCACCTTCACCTCGGCCACAGCCTTTTTTTCTTCTTGAATCAGGGTGCGGCGCGCGTCGGCAAAGGTTTTGGCGTCGGCCTCAATTTCTTTCACCATGAGGCGGCGCAACGCCGTGGGGCTGCCCAAAATTTCTTCCAGTTTGCCCTGCTCTTGGCGCAGTTCGGTGAGTTCTTGCTCAATCTTGATGGCCTCCAGCCTTGCCAACTGACGCAAGCGAATTTCAAGAATGTCTTCAGCCTGGCGCTCTGATAGGTTGAAGCGCTCCATCAAGGCCGGCTTGGGCTCATCGCTTTGACGTATGAGTTGAATCACCTCGTCGATATTGAGCAACACCAATTGACGACCTTCCAGAATGTGGATGCGGTCGAGCACTTTTTGAAGCCGGTGTTGGCTGCGCCGTGTGATGGTGGTTTGCCTAAAGCTGATCCACTCCACCAGTATTTGCCGGATCGACTTTTGGATGGGCTTTCCATCTATACCCACCATGGTGAGGTTGATAGATGAAGAGGTTTCTAGACTGGTGTGGGCCAAGAGCGCCGTAATCAGCTCTTGCTGCTCTATGCGGCTGGTTTTGGGTTCAAACACCAAACGCACTGGCGCGTCTTTGCTGGATTCGTCGCGGACCACATCCAACACCGCCAGCATGCTGGCCTTGAGCAATTGCTGGTCTTGCGAAAGCGCTTTTTTGCCTGCCTTAACCTTAGGGTTGGTGAGCTCTTCAATTTCTTCCAAAACTTTTTGCGAGCTGACCCCCGTGGGCAACTCGTGCACCACCAGCTGCCATTGGCCGCGGGCCAAGTCTTCGATGTTCCAGCGGGCTCGCACTTTAAGACTGCCTCGTCCTGTGCGGTAAGCCTCAGCAATATCGCCCGCAGGGCTGATGATTTGCCCGCCGCCCGGGAAATCGGGGCCAGGAATCAGCGCATGAAGCTCCTCATGACTGAGTTGCTCGTTTTTAATGAGCGCCATACAGGCATCGGCCACTTCGCGAAGGTTGTGGCTTGGAATTTCAGTGGCCAATCCCACCGCAATGCCGCTAGCGCCATTGAGCAGAGTAAAAGGCAAGCGTGCAGGTAACTGTTGGGGCTCTTCGGTGGAGCCGTCGTAATTGGGAATGAAGTTGACGGTACCCATGTCAATTTCATCCAGCAGCAGACTCGTAATACGAGCCAAGCGAGCCTCGGTGTAACGCATGGCGGCTGCACCATCACCATCGCGGCTGCCAAAGTTGCCTTGCCCATCAATCAAGGGATACCGCTGAGAGAAATCTTGGGCCATTCGCACCAGCGCGTCATAAGCAGCACTGTCGCCATGGGGGTGGTAACGACCCAAAACATCGCCCACCACGCGCGCACTTTTAACCGGCTTGGCCGCCGTGGCGTTGTTGGGGCCGCTGTAGCCCAAACCCATACGCTCCATGGCATACAAAATGCGCCGCTGCACAGGCTTTTGACCATCGCACACATCGGGGAGAGCACGGCCTTTGACGACCGAAAGCGCGTATTCCAGGTAGGCTCGCTGGGCATAGGCACCAAGGTGGTCGCCTAGCGGCTGGTCCGGGTTGTTTCCATTGGGGTTGTGATGGACTGGAGGCAAAAAATCAGTGGTCATGGTGTCGTTTCAAAGTCAGCTCACACATCAATCTCAATGCTGTCGCCATGAAGCTCCATCAACTCACGGCGGGCAGCGGCCTCGCCTTTGCCCATGAGTTGCATCATGAGGTGTTCAGTACCGGTATGGTCCAGCGGGCCGAGCTCGATGGGCAGCAAACGGCGGGTGTCGGGGTTGAGGGTGGTGTCCCACAACTGCTCGGCACTCATCTCACCTAAGCCTTTAAAGCGGCTGATGCTCCAGGCGCTTTCCTTGACGCCGTCTTTGCGCAGTTTGTCCAAAATGGCGGTCAGCTCACCCTCGTCTAGTGCATAGGCTTTGGATGCGGGTTTTTTGCCGCGCGCGGGAGCATCCACCCTGAACAAGGGGGGTCTGGCCACATACAAATGCCCGGTCTCAATGAGTTTGGGGAAATGCCTGAAAAACAGCGTGAGCAGCAGCACCTGAATGTGCGAGCCGTCCACATCGGCGTCGGACAGGATGCACACCTTGCCGTAGCGCAGGTTGCTCAGGTCGGGCGTGTCGTTAGGGCCGTGCGGGTCCACGCCAATGGCCACCGAAATATCGTGAATTTCGGTGTTGGCAAACAAGCGGTCACGCTCGACTTCCCAAGTGTTGAGCACTTTGCCGCGCAAGGGCAACACGGCTTGGTTTTCTTTGTTGCGCCCCATGTTGGCGCTGCCCCCCGCGGAATCGCCCTCCACCAAAAACACTTCGTTGTGGGCAATGTCTTTGCTTTCGCAGTCAGTCAGCTTGCCTGGCAGCACCGCCACGCCCGAGCTTTTTCGCTTTTCAACTTTTTGACCCGCTTTTTGGCGCGTTTGCGCTGCTTTGATGGCGAGTTCAGCAAGTTTTTTGCCATATTCCACATGCTGGTTCAACCACAACTCCAGCTTGGGGCGCACAAAACTGGAAACCAAACGCACAGCGTCACGCGAATTAAGACGTTCTTTAATTTGCCCCTGAAACTGGGGGTCCAACACCTTGGCGCTGAGCACATAGCTGGCCCGTGCAAACACGTCTTCAGGCATGAGCTTGACGCCTTTGGGCAGCAGGGCATGCAGCTCAATAAAGCTCTTGACCGCGTTGAACAAGCCGTCTCGCAGCCCGCTGTCGTGGGTGCCGCCCGCGCTGGTGGGTATGAGGTTGACATAGCTTTCACGTACCGGTGCGCCGTCTTCTGTAAAGGCTACCGCCCAAGAAGCGCCTTCGCCCTCGGCAAACTGCTCGCTCTGGCCATCGGCAAAACCGTCGCCCTCAAAAAGCGGCACCACCGGGTCGCCCGACAAGGTTTGCATCAGATAGTCGCTCAGCCCACCCTTGTATTGCCAAGTTTGGGTGTCCTTGGTTTTCTCGTTGGAGAGACTGACTGTCACGCCAGGCATCAGCACCGCTTTGCTGCGCAGTAAATGCGTCAGTTCGCTCATAGGCAAAGCGGGAGACTCAAAATATTTAGGGTCGGGCCAAACCCTGACCGAGGTGCCTTGTTTGCGGTCGCTCTCGCCCTGGGGCCGCACCACCAGTGCCTGTGTGACGTCACCAGCTTCAAACACTAAGGTTGCCACCTGACCTTCTCGATGGCTGGAGGCTTCAAGGCGCTTGGCAAGGGCGTTGGTGACGCTCACCCCCACACCGTGCAGGCCGCCTGAAAAGCTGTAAGCGCCGCCATGACCTTTGTCAAACTTGCCACCTGCGTGCAGGCGGGTAAAAACCAATTCAATTACGGGGGCCTGTTCTTCGGGGTGTATGCCAAACGGAATGCCGCGCCCGTCGTCTTCGACGCTGACAGAACCGTCTCCATGCAAGATGACCTTGATTTTTTTGCCATGCCCTGCCAAGGCCTCGTCGGCCGCGTTGTCCAACACCTCTTGAATGATGTGCAAGGGGTTGTCGGTCCGGGTGTACATGCCCGGGCGCTGCTTGACCGGCTCCAAGCCTTTGAGCACCCGTATAGAGGACTCTGAATAAGCGGGGGGAAGTGCTGTCGTTGGTGTGGGGGTACGTGCCATGGCCGCGAATTGTAGTGCGTGTCGGTCTTTTTACTGGATGTGTATACAGATTTAAGACGGGTAGAAATTGGCTACAGTCAGACTTCTTGAGAAGATGCTGCTTAGCTTCTGCGTTGCTGCTGCATAGCGGCACCATCCCTACACCCAAAATAATTCCATAACAACTGCCAATGTCCAATTCAAATTCAAATTCAGCGCCACAGCTTTCCATGGTCCGAGTGTTGCTATGTGGCGCCGCCATTTTGACCATCTCCATGGGCATTCGGCATGGCTTTGGCCTGTGGCTTCAGCCCGTGACGCAGAGCCAAGGATGGTCCAGAGAAACCTTTGCCTTTGCCATTGCCATTCAGAACCTGACTTGGGGCGTGGCGGGCATTTTTGCCGGGATGATTGCCGACCGTTTTGGTGCGTTTCGGGTCATCATGGGGGCGGCATGTCTTTACGCACTTGGGCTAGTGGGTATGTCGCAAGCCACCACACCCACGGTGTTAACTCTAAGCACCGGCGTGATGATTGGCTTGGCCCAAGCTGGCACCACTTTTGCTGTGATTTACGGCATTATTGGTCGCAATGTGTCGGCGGCCAAACGCTCGTGGGCCATGGGCGTTGCGGCTGCAGCGGGGTCTTTTGGACAGTTTTTCATGGTGCCGGTAGAAGGCTTTTTAATCAGCCACTTCGGTTGGCAAGAAGCCCTTTGGGCTCTAGCGGGCACAATTTTGTTGGCTTTGCCTTTGGGCTATCTGCTGCGCGAGCCTGTTTTTTCGGGCGGGCAAGCCCCCAAGCGCGACCAGAGCATTGTGCAAGCCGTGCGAGAAGCCTTGGGCTACCCCAGCTTTTTGTTGCTGATGGGCGGCTACTTTGTGTGCGGCTTTCAGGTGGTATTTATTGGCGTGCACATGCCCAGCTACTTAAAAGACAACGGCTTGTCTCCTGAGGTGGCCAGCTACGCCTTGGCCTTGATTGGTTTGTTTAATATTTTCGGCACCTACGCCGCTGGGGTCATGGGGCAAAAGCTATTAAAGAAAAATATTTTGGCCTTCATTTATTTGGCTCGGGCAGTGAGCATTTCGGTGTTTTTGGTCGTACCGCTCACCCCATGGTCGGTTTATGTGTTTTCAGCGGTGATGGGCTTGTTGTGGCTGTCTACCGTGCCCCCCACCAATGCGGCGGTGGCCCAAATCTTTGGGGTAGCGCATCTTTCCATGCTCAGCGGTTTTGTGTTTTTCAGCCACCAAGTCGGCTCCTTTATGGGGGTTTGGCTTGGCGGATACTTGTACGACACCACTGGCAGTTACGACGTGGTTTGGTACATCTCCATCGCCTTGGGTGTGATGGCTGCGTTGATCAACCTGCCAGTTCGCGAAGCGCCGATCGTGCGGGCCCCTGCACATGCTTGACAAACCTCTCACTCTGTTCCGCGCAAATCAATCAGCGACCGGCCGGTGGGGCGCGCGATGGTGGAATGTGTTCTGGGGCTTTCTAGCGGTTGCCGTTTGCGCAGGCGTATTCAGGATGTACCTGCAAGCGGATTTTTTGGTCACGCTAGCCAATCAGGTTTGGGCATGTTTTTAACAGGACGCAGGTGACGGCCAAGTTGCCCACCAACCCACACCCACCTCATCAGGGACACATTCATGGTGGGGATGCCCTCTCTCCATGGGTACAAAAGTGGGCGCGTCTTTTGCCCATGCAATCACGTGTGCTGGACTTGGCTTGCGGGCAAGGGCGACATATGCGTTATTTGCAGGATCTGGGGCACCACGCTACAGGCGTTGACAGGTCGCCCCAAGCATTAGAAACAGCTGCCGCCTTTGGGCATACGGTATTGGCAGATATTGAGGCTGGGCCATGGCCTTTTCCAGATGGCAGCAATTTTGATGCGGTGGTGGTCACGAACTATTTGTGGCGGCCCTTGTTTCCAAGCATCTTCAACAGCCTTGCGGCTGGAGGGGTGTTGATTTATGAAACCTTTGCCACTGGACAAGAAACCCTAGGCAAACCCTCCAACCCCGACTTTTTGCTCCAAACGGGCGAATTGCTGCAAGCTTTTTCAGGGCTGCGTGTTGTGGCCTATGAAGATGGCTTTTTGGATACGCCTGCCCGCTTTGTGCAACGTGTGGCAGCAGTAAAACCATCTGACGTGTACACCGTTGGGCCTCCAGCGCGTTACAGCTTGTAAAGTACCCTCTCTCGGTAGAATGCACTTTTGCTCTTTGACACATGGCCACACCCTTCTCATCTTTTAAGCCCATTCGAGGCAGCATCGTAGCTTTGGTGACCCCGTTGCTACCCAACGGACAAGTGGACTACCCCACCCTGCGCAAGCTGATCGACTGGCATATTGCTCAAGGCACAGACTGCATTGGCGTGGTGGGCACCACGGGAGAGTCCCCCACGGTGAATGTGGAAGAGCATTGCGAGATCATTCGGGTTGCAGTGGAACAGTCTGCCGGCAGAGTGCCCATCATGGCCGGTTGTGGCGCCAACTCCACGGCTGAGGCCATTGAACTGTCTCAGTTTGCCCAAAAAGTTGGGGCCAATTGCCAGTTGCAGGTGGTCCCCTATTACAACAAGCCCACTCAAGAAGGCCAATACCTCCACTTTGCCGCCATTGCTGAGGCGGTAGACCTGCCGGTCATTCTTTACAACGTGCCTGGCCGCACCGTGGCAGACATGTCGCACGAGACAGTGTTGCGCTTGACCAATGTACCCGGCATTGTGGGCATTAAGGAAGCCACCGGCAACATTGAGCGCGCCCAATGGCTGATTAAAGAAGCGCCTGACGACTTTGCCGTTTATTCCGGAGATGACCCCACCGCCGTGGCACTGATGTTGTGTGGCGGCCAGGGCAACGTGAGCGTGACCGCCAATGTGGCCCCCAAGCTCATGCATGAGTTATGCAAAGCCGCGATGGCAGGCGACGTTCAGTCGGCCATGGTCATACAGTTCAAGCTGCTCTCGGTGCACAAGCACTTGTTTGTAGAGCCCAATCCCATACCCGTCAAATGGGCCATGGAGCGCATGGGTCTGTGTGGCGGCACATTGCGCTTACCTATGACACCCTTAAGCGAACACCTGAAGCCCACGGTTGAGGCGGCTTTGCACAGCGCTGGACTTATTTGACTTCTTCCCCAAGGACTTACCCAGTGACCTTTCAAACGCCAGCTCTCGATTCCAAGCCTGCCCATCTGGCAATGCCAGCACTATTGTTACTGCTTACACTGTTGTCGGGCTGCTCCGCCTTGCAAGGGGACAAAATTGACTACAAAAGTGCCTCGACTGCCAAGGCCCCCACCCTAGATGTGCCACCAGACCTTACCCAGCTGAACAAAGACAGTCGTTACGTGGTGCCTGGTGCCCCTGTTAGTGCTGCGGCGTTTCAAGCTGCAGGCACCAAAAAAACCGCTATTTCCGGCACCGCCCCCTTGTCCTTGGGTGATGTGCGGATTGAACGTGCGGGCAACCAGCGCTGGCTGGTGATTGACCGCCCGGCCGAAAAGGTGTGGGATCCCATCAAAGAGTTTTGGCAGGAAAACGGCTTCTTGCTCGCCAGCGACCAACAAGACTTGGGCATTATGGAAACCGACTGGGCAGAAAACCGCGCCAAACTGCCTATGGACTTCATACGCAACACGTTGGGACGGGTGTTTGACAGCTTGTACTCCACCGGTGAGCGAGACAAATTCCGCACCCGCATAGACCGCAACTCCAGTGGAGGCAGCGAAATTTTTATCAGCCACAGAGGCATGGTGGAGGTTTACAGCGACAGCGACAAATCCAAAACTATTTGGCAGCCCCGAACCCCTGATCCTGAATTGGAAACAGAGTTTCTGCGCCGCCTGATGGTCAAGTTGGGGGTAAGCCAGGAGCAATCCAAAACTTTGGTGGCCACCACACAAGCCAAGACCTTGTCGCGCCTGGTCACGCTGAACAACCAACCCTCCCTACAAATTGACGAGGGATTTGAACGGGCTTGGCGACGTGTAGGGCTCACCTTGGACCGAACCGGCTTTACCGTCGAAGACCGAGACCGCTCGCAGGGTATTTACTTCGTGCGGTATGTAGAACCCAACCCAGATAAAAAAGAACCCGGCTTTTTTGCCAAGATGTTTGGCGCCAAAGCCAAGACCAGCACACCGCAAAAACACCGTATAGCCCTTGAAAACCAAGGCACCTCTACCCGTGTGGTGGTGCTCAAGACCGAAGGCAAGCCCGAAGCTGCAGAGCTGGCTCAGCGCATTCTTAAAGTGCTGGTGGACGATTTAAAGTAAATATTTCTAAACTGCGCGTTCGCCCTGAAGGAAATACCCAACAAAAAAGCCACCCAAGGGTGGCTTTTTTGATTTTCAAAACGCAGCCCTATGACTGCATTGAATTATTTAGCTGGTGCAGCTGGTGCAGCGGCTGGGGCAGCAGCGTCAGCTGGCTTAGCAGCATCAGCAGCAGGAGCAGCGGCGTCAGCAGGCTTAGCAGCGTCGGCAGCTGGAGCGGCAGGGGCTTCAGCAGCGGGTGCTGGAGCAGCAGCAGGAGCTGGGGCAGGAGCGGGTTCTTCTTTTTTGCCGCAAGCAGCGAGTGAAACAGCGGCGATGAAAGCAGCCAATACGAGGGTCTTGTTCATGGTGTACCTGAAAGTTGTTAAACAATTTGCTAGAAAATACCAGCCTGACAGCAGGCTGACTCAGCAGAACAAAAGTATTCCACTTAGACACAAATTATATGGGGCAATTACTGACAAGGGATAACCCTTAGGCGTTTACACTTAACTCAATCGGACTATTTACGACATGTTTGTATCCAGTCGGCATCCGACCAGTCCAGGAGCAAGCCTTTTGCCTGAGGGCTTAATTTTAAAAATTGCTGGGCGGATAACCACCGGGCATCAGCAAGTTGTTTGACCAAAGCAGCGTCTCGACCTGAGGCCCGAAAACTCTCGCCGTTGATAAACACATGGTGACTGTCGTACAACATTTTGGTGCGGGGGTGCAAACGCCAAGCCTTTGGTTTTAAAACCGCCTGCTGAGACTCTTGAACGCCAAACCAAGCATGGGCAGATGGCTCGGTCAAATACTCGCCCAAACAGCGCGACAGCTCTTGATCTGAATTTAAGGCTTGGCTCATGGCATGACTGAGCACTTGCCGCGCAAAACTCAACATGCCGGATGGAATTTCGGCGGGCTGTTGCACAGCATGTTGGTAAGGGTCTTGATACAACCGTTCAGAGGCGTCGTCTAGGGCGGCCTCTGCAAGGCGAGCCAACAGCTCATGTGCGAGCTCAGACGTTTTAGGGGCGCGAAACCCAATGGAATACGTCATGCAGTCACCGCCCACCGCCACACCATCGTGGGCGTAGCGCGGGGGCAAATAGAGCATGTCGCCGGGCTCCAACACCCACTCCTGCTCGGGCTCAAAACGCGACAGAATTTTGAGAGGTACATCGTCGCGCAGCTTCAGATTTTTGGGTTTGCCAATTCGCCATCGGCGCTGACCCTGAGCCTGAAGCAAAAAAACGTCGTAGCTGTCAAAGTGGGGGCCAACACCTCCCCCGTCCGACGCATAACTGATCATCACGTCGTCCAAGCGGGCATCCGGCACAAACCGAAACTGATCTCTCAAGGCTTGCACTGCGGCCACCTTAAGGTCTACAGATTGCACCAACAAGGTCCATTGGGGCGTTTTAAGGCCTGGCAAGGCCTTGCGAGAAAAAGGCCCGTTTTGGAGTTTCCAAGCCACTTTTGCTCCAGAACGAGTCACCAGACGCGACTGCACATCATCAAGCCCCGCCAGTGAAAACAGCTCCGGCCGACTAAGCAAGGGCTTAAAGCCCGGTAGGGCTTGGCGGATCAACAAGGGCTTTTTTTGCCAGTGCCGCTTCATGAAAAGCTGGGGACTAAGCCCACCCAAAAGTCCTAATGGTTCCGAGATGTTCATGAATAGGGTGCTTAAAGAAACTGCGACAATTCTTTCATGGAAATCAACAATCAATGCGTGGTAGCCCTGACGTGGACTTTGCAAGACACCTTAGGCGAAGAATTGGACCTACTGGATGAGCCGGTAGAGTTTTTGGTGGGGGGAGAGGACCTGTTTGCCAAAATTGAAAATGCGCTGCAAGGCCATGAGGCTGGCGACCAGGTGGCCCTTCAGCTGGAACCCGAGGAAGCTTTTGGCGATTACAACGAAACCTTGGTGTTTTTAGAGCCGCGCGCGCTGTTTCCGGCTGAACTGGAAGAGGGCATGACCATGGAAGGCACCGCCTTGCCCGAAGGCTGCAACGAAGCGGCGCGTCAACCCATGCTCTACACCGTGACCGAAATTTACCCAGACCATGTGGTTCTGGATGGCAACCACCCGCTGGCAGGCATTGCCTTGCGTTTAAAACTGCGCATTGAGTCGGTGCGCGAAGCCAACGAGGAAGAAATTGGCCGCGGCACCTGCGGCACCGGTTTTTTTAGGGTAGAAATAGGCGAGCATGGCTCCTCACAGGGCCAAACGCTTCACTGAACGGGTCTTGGCGTGATCAGGCTTTGCCCGTAGATCCGTAGCCGCCCTCACCACGAGCGCTGAGAGGAAAATCTTCTACCACCCTAAAACTGGCTTGCATGACCGGCACGATCACCAGCTGGGCAATGCGCTCCATAGGGTCAATGGTGAAGCTCACAGCACTGCGGTTCCAGGCGCTCACCATCAACTGGCCTTGGTAATCGCTGTCAATCAATCCCACCAAATTACCCAACACAATGCCGTGTTTGTGGCCCAAACCCGATCTCGGCAAGATCAATGCGGCATAACCCGGGTCTTTTAAGTAGATAGCAATGCCCGTTGGCACCAATTTCCACTGGTTAGCCTCCAGCGTCAGCGGGGTATCCAAGCAAGCCCGCAAATCTAAACCCGCGCTTCCCGGGGTGGCATAGATAGGCAACTGGTCGACCATGCGGGGGTCGATAATTTTGACGTCAATATTCATTTCAACGGCTCTAGAAAGTTGGGGGAGTTGATGAGCTCGCGCTATGTGTTGGCTTAGCAGCTAATGGCTTGGTTTTAAGCGCAGAGCAATCTCTGCCACCAAGCTGCGGGCCAGCTCCAATTTAGGTGCACGAGGCAATTCTCGGCTGCCATGGGCATCCACCAACAACAGTGCGTTATCGTCTTGTCCAAAGGTTTGGGGGCCCAAGTTGCCCACCAACAAGGGCACGCCTTTTCGCTCGCGCTTGAGCCGGGCGTGCTCAGCCAAGTCTTGGCTTTCAGCAGCAAAACCCACGCAAAACAAGGCGCCACTTAGGGCACGCGGGCTGTGTGCCACTTCGGTCAGGATGTCTGTGTTTTCAACAAAATCTAGTTCGGGCGCTTGCCCGCTGCCGTCTTTTTTAATTTTATGCTCGGCAGCCGTGCTTGGGCGCCAGTCGGCCACAGCGGCCGTGGCGACAAAAACATTGGCTTGGTCGACCAACTCGACAATACGGGCGTGCATGTCTTGCGCAGACTGCACATCGTGCCGCAACACCCCTCGCGGGGTGGGCAAGTGCACGGGTCCCGCCACCAAGGTCACTTGCGCTCCCGCCTCTCGGGCAGCGCGTGCAATGGCAAAGCCCATTTTTCCGCTGGACAAATTGGTCAGGCCACGCACTGGGTCTATGGCCTCAAAAGTGGGGCCGGCATTGACCAGCAAATGCTGACCTAACAAGGTTTTGGGGGCAAAAAACGCCACCAACTCTTGCACGATGTCTTGCGGCTCCAGCATGCGTCCGTCTCCGGTTTCGCCGCAGGCTTGATCGCCAGTGCCCACGTCCAGCACCTGCACCCCATCGGCTTTAAGCTGCGCCACATTGCGTTGGGTGGCAGGGTGCACCCACATTTCGCGGTTCATAGCAGGGGCCACCAAGAGCGGCACTTGATCCATGGGCCGTGCCAAACACATCAGGCTGAGCAGGTCATCCGCGCGACCATGCAGCAGTTTGGCCATAAAGTCTGCGCTGCAAGGGGCTACCAAAATGGCGTGTGCTTCGCGGCTCAAATTGATGTGCGGCATGTGGTTGGCAGCGCGGTCGTCCCACTGGGAACCAAACACCGGTCGATTAGAAAGCGCCTGCATAGTCACTTTGGTGATGAATTGCTCCGCCGCCTCAGTCATCACCACCTGTACCGTAGCACCCTCTTTAATCAGGGCCCGGCACAGTTCGGCCGACTTGTAGCAAGCAATGCCCCCAGAGAGCCCCAGAACGATGTGTTTACCAGCCAAGTCACCCATGGCGGCGAATGTAGCAGAGGACGAACCTATAATTGATCATTGCCACCTTCTTGAGCAACGGGCTCCCTGGACATGACCAAATTTGTCTTCGTCACCGGCGGTGTGGTGTCTTCCCTAGGCAAGGGAATCGCCTCAGCCTCCCTCGCTGCGATATTGGAATCGCGGGGCCTGAAAGTCACCCTGATCAAACTCGATCCTTACCTCAATGTGGATCCGGGCACCATGTCACCCTTCCAGCACGGCGAGGTTTATGTCACCAACGACGGCGCTGAAACCGACCTTGATTTAGGTCACTACGAGCGTTTTATTGAAACGCGCATGCGCCGCAGCAACAACTTCACCACTGGCCAAATTTACAAAAGCGTGCTGGAAAAAGAACGCCGGGGCGATTACCTCGGTAAAACGGTGC
>CAMAWQ010000049.1 GCA_945862005.1 Hylemonella gracilis
GGTACCACTCCTTCCCATCCCGAACAGGACAGTGAAACGCTTCAGCGCCGATGATAGTGCGGATTCCCGTGTGAAAGTAGGACATCGTCAGGCTCTTATTGCGAAAGCCCGATCCATCAGGATCGGGCTTTTTCTATTTCTAAATCTCATCTCTCATTTGGATCAGCAATGGGATATGCTTTGGCTTGGTAAACAAAGGCTTCATCGCCAAGACTTGAGTGACAGAGATTCCCAAAGCGCACATGGCACGCAGAGAAGACAAGCGCACTTTTCTTAAAAAACTAGCTGAGTTCCTACATCCAGGACCGGACTCCACCGACGAACTCATTGACACCCTGTCTGAGGCGCAACACAACCACATCATTGGGAATGAGTCGCGGCTCATGCTTGAAGGCGTTATTCGGATGGCCGATATGACAGCAGGCGATGTCATGGTTCCAGCCACGCGTATGGATATGGTCGACATTCAAGCCAGCATGGATGATTTATTGCATTTGGTCATAGATACAGGTCATTCAAGATTTCCTGTGTACGAGACAGATCGCGAAAACATCATTGGCACACTAATGGCCAAAGATTTGCTCAAGCTTCAAAGAGCACCAGAACTCAACATCCGCACGTTGCTTCGAAACGCTGTATTTGTACCTGAGACAAAAGGCCTTAACGACTTGCTGCGAGACTTTCGTGGAAATCGAAACCACTTGGCTATCGTGATCGATGAATTTGGTCGCGTAGCAGGGCTCATCACCATTGAAGACGTACTAGAGCAAATTGTGGGAGAAATTGAAGACGAGTTTGACGTCCAAGAAGAAGAAGGCGATATCTTCCCGCTAGCAGACGGGAGCTACAGAGTCAATGGCTCCACGCTTATAGAAAAACTCGAAGAAGCTTTCAAAATTAACATTGAAAACACCGAAACAGACGGTAAATTCGACACTATCGGAGGCTACATTGCCCATGAGATGGGGCATGTACCCAAAAGAGGGGAGACTCACAGAGTTCAAAACCATCAATTTGTGGTCATGCACACAAAAGGAGGGGCCGTTCGCTGGTTTAGGGTCAAAAAGATCGAACCACAGTCTGAACAATAGTCGCTGATTTGGGCTAGGGCCACAAATAACAAAAATCTAGTGCAAAAAAACCAATGGCCTTTCGAACTGAGACCTAACTAAGTGAGGCTATAAGGGTGCTCCTCGTCCTTTGCTGTTTGGCCGGAGCCTTACAGGGTTTTGCCTTAGCGTTGCCGTTGCAAGAAAGCCACTCGCCCAACTGGTGGTTGCAAATGCTCGGCATGGTGATGTTTCTGTATGTAATGCATAAAACAGAACATCCACAGTTAACCACTTTGATATTTGGATCGAGCTGGATAGGTACCAGTTGTTGGTGGTTGTATGTATCAATGCACACCTACGGTGGACTAAATGGCGTCATGTCGTTTAGCGCAGTGGCCGCACTCTCAACCGTTTTGAGTCTGTACTACGTGGGATGCATAGCGGTCTATCGGCTCCTTATCAACAAAAACTTGCAAAATGAACATGCCCCTGGACTGTTTGCGGCGCTTTGGACCATGGCAGAAGTTGCTAGAGCTACATGGCTGACTGGATTTGGCTGGGGGGGAGTAGGCTATGCTCATATTGAAAGCCCGCTCTCGGTCTGGGCGCCTTGGGTTGGGGTGTATGGCACCACGGCAATAACCAGCTACCTTTGTGCAGTTTGTGCTGGTTTTGTCGGAGGACTGCGAACCAGCCGAATGAGCTTTTTAACCTTGACGGCTATGGTGTTGCTCACATTAGGACTCCATGTGATCAAGCCAGAATTTACACAATCCAATGGCGTTATTGAAGTGGCGCTCCTGCAGGGCAACATACCCCAAGATGAAAAATTTGCTGCTCAAACAGGCGTGGCGCAAGCACTCGCTTGGTACCCTGAAACAATCAAGCAGCAAACAATCAGCCTGGTGATCGCGCCAGAAACCGCAATTCCCTTGCTTCCCAAACAACTGCCTGATGGGTTTTTAGAAAAACTCAAACCAACACATGAGGCCGGAGAAAGTGATCAACAGCAGGCCATACTGCTAGGACTTCCACTGGGGAATGTGAAGCAGGGATACACCAACTCAGTTGTGGCCCTGACTTCAAAAGACCAAACGTCATGGCAATACGACAAACACCATTTGGTGCCTTTTGGTGAGTTCACACCACAAGGCATGCGATGGTTCACCGACATGATGTCCATCCCATTGGGAGACTTCCAAAAAGGCAAGGTCAACACGCCTTCTTTTTTATGGAGTCAACAACAGATTGCCGCCAACATTTGCTATGAAGACTTGTTTTCAGAGGAACTTGCCAAACGATTTGACGGCACGTATCCAGCTCCCACCATATGGGTTAACTTCAGTAACTTGGCTTGGTTTGGAGATACGCTGGCCATGTATCAACACCTGCACATCAGCAGGATGCGGGCACTTGAATTTGAACGCCCGTTTATCAAGTCGAGTAATACAGGCATTACGGCTGTCGTCAATCACAAAGGTGAAGTCACTCACCAATTAGAACGTCTCAAGCCCGGAGTTCTGTTGGCAGAAGTGGAAGGTCGTACTGGTATCACGCCCTATGCTTATTGGTCTGCACGTTGGGGTGTCTGGCCTGTTTGGATCCTTTGCGGACTTTGGGTTGCATGCTGTGCATTCCAAAATCGCGGGGTTTACGCCCGTAGAATCATATAAGCCAAATTATGTTGACCTTCCAGCAAATCATCCTCAAATTGCAATCGTACTGGGACGCACAAGGTTGCGCCTTGCTTCAACCCTACGACATGGAAGTGGGAGCGGGTACATCACATACCGCCACTTTTTTAAGAGCCTTAGGGCCAGAACCTTGGCGCGCTGCTTACGTGCAGCCCAGCCGTCGCCCCAAAGATGGCCGATACGGTCAAAACCCGAACCGGTTGCAGCACTACTACCAGTACCAAGTGGTGCTCAAACCTGCGCCTTCCAACATCTTGGAACTTTATTTGGGCTCATTAGAGGCCTTGGGCTTTGACCTTAAAACCAACGACATTCGTTTTGTAGAGGACGATTGGGAAAACCCCACGCTCGGTGCATGGGGCTTAGGTTGGGAGGTGTGGCTCAACGGCATGGAAGTGACGCAGTTCACCTACTTCCAGCAGGTGGGCGGTATGGACTGCCGCCCCATCACAGGAGAAATCACCTACGGTTTGGAACGTTTGGCCATGTATTTGCAAGGCGTAGACAACGTCTACAACTTGAAATGGACCGACACCATGAGCTATGGAGATGTGTACCACCAAAATGAGGTGGAGCAGTCGGAATATAACTTTGAACACAGCGATGTTGAATTCTTGTTCAAGGCTTTTTCAGCCTATGAAGCCCAGGCTCAACATTTGATGGTCAAAGAGTTGGCCTTGCCCGCCTATGAGCAAGTGCTCAAAGCTGCGCATACGTTCAACTTACTGGATGCCCGAGGGGCAATTTCGGTTACAGAGCGGGCCGCTTTTATTGGACGCATTAGAAATCTAGCGCGTGCCGTAGCCCAAAGCTACTACCTCAGTCGCGAAAAAATGGGTTTCCCTATGGCGCCTAAGTCTTGGGTCGAACAGATGGCTGGCCAAGCAAGCGTCAATACAGGCGCCAAACCTGCTGCACAAAAGGCTGCAGCAGCATGAGCACCCAAAACCTATTGGTGGAGTTGTTTGTAGAAGAGCTTCCGCCTAAGGCGTTGCAAAAACTGGGTGACGCTTTTTCTTCGCGCATGCTTGAAAAACTGCGTCAGTTAGGTCTGGCGGACGCAAGCTCACACGCCACACCCTATGCATCTCCACGTCGCTTGGCCAGCCACATCACACATGTGGCGGCTCAAGCGAGCGACCAAACCGTGCAGCACAAGCTCATGCCTGCTGCGGTGGGTTTGGATGGAGCGGGCATGCCAACTCCCGCCTTGGTTAAAAAATTGGTAGGGATTGGGGTGTCGCTCCAAACTCCCACTCAAGGGCCCATTCAAGACAACATACAAGGCTTAAAGCGCATTGAAGACCCATCGGGCAAAGCAGGCGCGCCTTACTTGGTCTACGAGCAACACCAACAAGGGCTGAAGCTCGAACAGGGTTTGCAAATGGCCTTAGACGAGGCTCTTGCAAAGCTGCCTATTCCTAAACTGATGACCTATCAGCTCGAAACAAACTGCGAGCTCCCCGGCTGGAGCAGTGTGCATTTTGTGCGGCCTGTGCATGGCTTGTTAGCGCTTCATGGTTCAGATGTGGTGGCAGTGCAGGCCCTGGGCTTGAATGCGGGCGCCACCACACACGGTCACAGGTTTGAAGCTTTAGCAGACCCCGTACCTATTGCCCACGCCGATGAATATGCCCAAACCTTGCTGGAGCTGGGTGCGGTGATGGCGTCATTTGGAGACCGGCGCAAAGAGATTGAACAGCAACTCCAACAGGCCGCCAACGTGGTATCCGGTTTGTTGGGTCGAAACGTGCAACCCGTTCAAGACGAGGCCTTGCTGAATGAAGTCACGGCCTTAGTGGAGCGACCCAAAGTTTTGGTCTGTCAGTTTGACCAAGAGTTTTTGGATGTGCCGCAAGAGTGCTTGATTTTGACCATGCAGGCCAATCTAAAGTACTTTCCACTGCTCGATGCATCGGGCTTGTTGACGCACTACTTTTTGGTAGTCAGCAACATCAACCCTGCCGATCCTTCAGCCGTGGTGGGCGGTAACGAGCGCGTGGTGCGCCCGCGGCTGGCCGATGCCCAATTTTTCTTCGATCAAGACCGAAAATTGCCGCTGGCTTCCCGTGTGGAGGGCCTCCATAAAGTGGTTTACCACAACAAGCTAGGCTCTCAGGCAGAGCGCATGCAGCGCGTGTACAACATTGCCCACCATATTGCAGAGCTGTTGGTTCAAGCGGGCGCTATCAAGGCGCCCATAGTTGAGGTGCCTTGCGCTGATTTTTTAAATCAAGTCGATACCGCGTCGCGTTTGTCGAAAGCCGATTTATTGACCGACATGGTGGGCGAATTTCCTGAGCTACAGGGCATTATGGGTGGCTACTATGCCCGCCACGATGGTCATGACGACGCCATTGCGTGGGCGATTGAAGACCATTACAAGCCCCGATTTGCCGGAGATGTTTTGCCCCGCAACATGGTGGGTGTGGTGGTGGCACTGGCAGACAAGCTGGAAACCTTGGTGGGCATGTTTGGTATTGGCAACGTGCCTACGGGTGACAAAGACCCATTTGCCTTGCGCAGACACGCTTTGGGCGTGCTCCGCATGCTGACTGAAAAGCAATTGCCCCTGGAGCTCCAACAATTATTGGCAGTTTCAGGCGCGGCATTCGGCCCCCTTATTCAAGACCCTGGCGCTGCGCTGACTGAATTTTTGATAGACCGTTTGGCGGGGCTCCTGCGCGACCAAGGGTATGGACCCCATGAAATTGATGCCGTGCTGGCCCTGCACCCACAGCGCCTAGATGATGTGCTGACTAAGCTGGATGCCGTGCGCACTTTTGCGGCCTTGCCAGAATCTGCTGCGCTTGCGGCCGCCAACAAGCGGGTCGGTAATATTTTGAAAAAACTGGGTTCGGTAGAGCCCGTCGTACAAACCGGTCTGTTGTGTGAGCCTGCTGAAAAGGCCTTGTACGAGGCCATTCAACTCGTGCTGCCACAAGCCCAATCGTTTTTAGAGGCTGGAGACCTCGCGGCTTATTTGAAATCGCTGGCAGTGTTAAGGGTGCCGGTAGATGCTTTTTTTGAAGGTGTGATGGTCAATGCCGAAAACGAGGCATTGCGCCTCAACCGACAAGGCCTCATCAAGCAACTGCACCAAGCGATGAACCGAGTGGCCGACTTGTCTAGGCTGGCAGCCTGATCACCCACGTGAACACCATCACACCATGAAGCTCGTCATTTTGGATCGCGATGGCACCATCAACGAAGACTCCTCCGAATACATCAAATCAGAAGCCGAGTGGCTTCCGCTTCCTGGCGCCCTAGAGGCAATAGCCCGGTTGAACCACGCAGGCTGGCAAGTGGTGGTGGCCACCAACCAGTCAGGCCTAGGACGAGGGCTCTTTGATGTGTCGGCGCTCAATGCCATGCACACCAAAATGCACAAAATGCTGGCCAAGGTGGGTGGGCGTATCGAGGCAATTTTTTATTGCCCTCATGCACCTGATCAAGCGTGTCATTGCCGCAAACCCCTCCCAGGACTGTTTGAGCAAATTTCAGAGCGTTATGGCGTATCGCTTGCTTCGGTGCCTGTGGTGGGCGACACACCACGCGACCTGCAAGCCGGGGTGTCTGTGGGTTGTCAGCCGCATCTGGTGTTAACCGGCAAGGCCCAAGTCTTAACGGCTCGTCTGCAACAAGGGGAGTCTTTGCCTGCAGAGTTTCCGGCGGGCACGCATGCGCACGCCAGCCTGATGGCATTTGCTGACTATTGGGTAACTCATCACTCGACTTAGATCAATCTCAAGCCGTTTCAAAACCTAAAATCCATGCCCTTTATTCGATCCGTATTTCATGCTTTGTGGATGCTGGTCACCGTGGTGCCCTGGGCTTTGGGGATCGTTTTGTGCTCATTGGTGTTGCGCGGCAATCTGTTGTACTGGATGGCGGTGGGTTGGCTAAGAGCTGCCATTGTGGGGGCGCGCTGGATACTGGGCATTCAAATTAGGGTGAGTGGGTATGAGCACCTTCCTTTGGGTCAAGACAGCCCTGCCATTTTGCTGGTCAAGCACCAGTCCACGCTCGAAACCTTTTTGCTGCCCACCTTAATGCCGCACCCTCTGGCCTATGTATTCAAAAAAGAATTGCTGAACATTCCTTTTTTTGGCTGGGCCATCGGCCGTTTGGACATGATTCACATCGACCGCTCGCGTGGCGCGCAATCGTTTGCCAAAGTGGTGCAACAAGGCCGGGCGCTGTTGAGCCGTGGCGTTTGGGTCATCATGTTTCCAGAAGGCACCCGAATCGCCCGCGGCCAGCAAGGTGTTTACAAAACCGGGGGTACCCGCTTGGCGGTAGAGACTGGTGCACCCGTGATTCCAGTTGCCGTCACCTCGGCCAAGTGTTGGCCGCGCAAGGCCTTTGTCAAACGGCCCGGGGTAGTGGACGTTTCCATTGGTCGCCCCATACCGAGCTTGGGCCGAGACCCTGCGGAATTGATGCTTGAGGTAGAGCAATGGATTGAGTCAGAAATGCGCCGACTCGACCCAGAAGCCTATGCAACTTCGTAATTCGTGATTCAATTCCGGCATGCGCAATTTTTTGCAGCTTGCTTTAGACTTTTTAGAGGCCCCGGTCATTCGGTCGGCCTCGGAGCCTCTGGCTGACGAATCAGTTCAGTTTCAGCACCCTCGCACCAACCGCTACACACGCTTAAGCCATGCCCATGTAGGGTATGAATTCAAACGCAGCAAACGTCGCACCATCGGCATGATGGTGGGCGCCGATGGTTTGGTGGTGCGCGCGCCCAAATGGGTGCCGCTCTATGAAGTGGAAGCTGCGCTTCAAGAAAAATCCGATTGGATCTTGCGTAAGCTCGACGAAGGCCGCCAACGGCAGCAGCAGCTGGCCTCCAACCGCATTGAATGGCAACACGGCGCATGCTTCTCTTACTTGGGGCAAGACGTGACCATGCATCTCGATCCCGCGCGCCATCGAGACAGTGCGGGCGCTTGTTTGCAATCAGACGACACGGGTTTGCTCTTGGTGTTGGGTTTGCCCCCAACGGCCAGCCGTGAGCAAATCCGAGATCTGGTTCAGGCTTGGTTGATGCAGCAAGCCCGGCAGCTGTTTACTCAAAGGCTGGATCACTTTGCCTCTCAATTGCAGGTGCGCTGGACCAAGCTGGCTTTGAGTTCAGCGGGTACCCGTTGGGGCAGTGCGCGGCACGATGGCAGCATTCGGCTTAATTGGCGTTTGATTCATTTCAAAATGTCGGTGATTGACTATGTGGTGGCCCATGAGTTGAGTCACCTCCGTTATATGGACCATGGCCCCAAGTTTTGGGAGACCGTGCGATCTGTAGTGCCTGACTATCAAATCCGACGCACCCAACTTAAAGATGATGCTCTGCCCATTTGGCGCGAGCCCTAGCACCATCTGGCCGCATTGGACGTCATCACCCCACTTCCGGAGTTACAAGCTTGGGGCAGCTTGGCCATTACGCTCGGTGTGGGTCTGCTCATTGGGGTGGAGCGCGAAAGGCGCAAAGGCTCGGGCGCCCACCGGCATTTTGCCGGGGTAAGAACCTTTGCCCTAGTCGGGGTCATGGGGTGCTGTGTGGAATTGTTAGCCGTGTCATGGCTGACGGGTATAGCGGCTTTGTTTGTGGGAGCCTTGGGCGTCATCTCTCACCTTAACGATCGGTCCAAGGACCCCGGAGCCACCACAGAAATTGCCCTCTTTTTAACGTTTGTCTTGGGCGCGCTGTCGGTGTCGCACCAAGCTTTGGCTGCTGCAGGTGGGGTCGCCGTGGCATCGTTGTTGCTGGCCAGAACGTCGCTTCAGCAGTTTTCCACCCAAGTCTTGACTGAAATCGAACTGCGCGACGCCATGCTGCTGGCGGGGGCCGCCCTTATCGTTTTGCCGCTAACCCCCGACCATCCTTTGCCCGGCATGTCTTACGTCAACCTGCGGTGGGTTTGGTCTTTGGTGGTCTTGATCATGGGCGTTCAAGCCTTGGGATACGTGGGGCTGAGGTTAATGGGCGCGCGCCTGGGCTTGCCGCTTTCGGGCTTGGTGTCGGGCTTTATCTCCAGCACCGCCACCATTGCCACCCTAGGAGGGCGCGTCGCCAAGACGCCTGAATTGATGGTGGGCGCAGTGTCGGCAGCTTGGTTTTCATCGGTATCCACGGGAGTGCAGGTGTTGCTGATTGCCGCCACATTGGACCCCGCCTCATTCAAAATTTTGTGGCCCTCCATGTTGGCTGCTATTGCGGTCTCTGCCAGTTTGGGTTTGGTGGTCATGCTTAAAAAAACCGAGATGGCTTCCGAGGCGCCTTCGCGGGGTCATGCCTTCAGTTTGTGGCAGTCGGCGGGGCTGGCGCTTCTTTTAACCACCATCTCTGCCTTGGTCTCTTGGGCGCAGGACTTTTGGGGCACAACAGTGAGCATGGGGGCGGTGGCCTTGGCGGGATTTGGTGATTTGCATGCCGCCTCTGCCGCCGTAGTTTCACTTTACGGCAAACACTTGGTGGATCCACATTTTTTGGAGCTGGCGGTACTCATGGCCTTCACCACCAACACCTTCAGCAAATGTGTGGCGGCCAGCGTTTCAGGTGGTAGAAATTTTGGCATAACGGTGAGCTTGGGTTTGATATTCGTCTGCCTTGCGGCATGGGTACCCTACCTGCTGCATGTGCTTTGAAGGAAAATGCCCTCCAGGAGATCACCGCATGACCAAACCCCTAGACGACTTGTTTGCTCACAACCGAGCGTGGGCAGCTCAAATCGAGCGCGAGCGCCCCGGCTTTTTCAGCGGTCTTAAAGCCCAACAACAACCCAAATACATGTGGATCGGCTGCTCCGACAGCCGTGTTCCTGCCAACCAAATTACGGGCTTGGAGCCTGGCGAGGTGTTTGTGCACCGCAATGTGGCCACTGTGGTGGTGCATTCAGACCTCAACGCCCTGTCCACCGTGCAGTTTGCCGTGGAGCGGCTCAAGGTGGAGCACATCATGGTGGTGGGGCACTATGGCTGCTCCGGTGTGCAGGCCGCCTTAGAAGGCGCTCGCATTGGGCTGGCCGATAACTGGTTGCGGCACATTCAAGATGTGCGCGACCGAAACCGTCGCATACTGGATCAGGTGCCCGAAAGCGCCCGCCACGATGTGCTGGTGGAACTCAATGTGATAGAGCAAGCCTTAAACGTGGCCCAAAGCACCGTGGTGCAGGACGCTTGGTTGCGCGGGCAAGCCTTGACTGTGCACGGCTGGGTCTACGGCGTGCACGACGGTTTGTTGCATGACCTGAAAATCAATATGGACTCTTTAGAAACCATGGATACCGTTTACCAAGAGGCCATTGAAAGTTTGGCGCAACGCACTTCTCAACTTAAGGATTCCGTATGACCGACCCTGTTGTCATTGTGGGCGCTGCCCGCACCCCCATGGGCGCTTTTCAGGGCGATTTTTCGGCCCTGTCCGCGCACGATTTAGGTGGTGCTGCCATTGGAGCGGCCATGCAACGCAGTGGCTTGCTACCTGAGTCGGTGAACGAAGTGCTCATGGGCAATTGCTTGATGGCCGGGCAAGGCCAGGCGCCAGCCCGTCAAGCGGCCTTCAAAGGGGGCTTGCCCCAAAGTGCGGGGGCAGTCACCTTGTCCAAAATGTGTGGCTCAGGCATGAAGGCCGCCATGTGGGCGCACGACATGCTCCAAGTGGGCAGCTTAGAGGTGGTGGTGGCGGGCGGTATGGAGAGCATGACCAATGCCCCCTATTTATTACTCAAGGGGCGTGGTGGTTACCGCATGGGCCACAACCAAGTGTTCGACCACATGATGCTCGATGGCCTAGAAGACGCCTACGAAGCTGGGCGCTCTATGGGTACCTTTGGTGAAGACTGTGCGGCCAAGTACCAATTCAGCCGCCAAGCCCAAGACCAATTTGCCATCACCAGTGTGCAGCGCGCCCAAGCGGCCGCCTCAAGCGGGGCATTTGCGTCAGAAATCACGCCCGTGCTGGTCAAAAGTCGTACGGGTGAGACCACAGTTTCGGTGGATGAAGGCCCCGCCAAGGCCAAGCTCGACAAAATCCCAAGTCTCAAACCTGCTTTTAAAAAAGACGGCACCATCACCGCGGCCAGCTCTTCGAGCATCAACGATGGAGCCGCCGCATTGGTCATGACTCTAGAGTCCACGGCCCGCAAGATGGGCGTGCAGCCGCTGGCGCGTGTCGTGTCTCATGCCACCCATGCGCAAGCGCCCGAGTGGTTCACCACCGCCCCCGTGGGCGCCACCCGAAAAGCCTTGGCGCTGGCAGGCTGGCAAACCCATGATGTGGATTTGTGGGAGGTGAACGAAGCCTTTGCCGTGGTGCCAATGGCCTTGATGCATGACTTGAAGATTCCCCACGACCAGGTGAACGTGCATGGCGGCGCCTGTGCTTTGGGCCACCCCATTGGGGCCAGCGGCGCGCGTATTGTGGTCACCCTGATCTACGCCCTTAAAGCCAGAGGGCTCAAGCGGGGCTTGGCCACCTTGTGTATCGGGGGCGGCGAAGGCACGGCCATGGCCATTGAGCTGTATTGATGGCCAAGCCCCAAAAAGTCTTGATCATTGGTGCCTCGCGTGGCATTGGGCTGGAGTGGGTGAGGCAGTGCGTGGCACAGGGCGATCAGGTCACAGCTTCTGCGCGCGACGCGCAAGGTCTTGCGGTCTTACGCGCTTTGGGTGCACGGGCCATAGAGCTGGACGTGGCCGATCAGGCCAGTGCTGCGGGCTTGGCGTTGCAAATCGATGGCAGTCAGTTTGATCAGGTGGTGGTGGCTGCAGGCGTGTATGGGCCGCGAAGTTCTGCGGTGGAATGCCCCTCTGTGGCCGATTTTGATGCCGTCATGCACACCAATGTGCTGGGCCCTATGCGGGTGTTTGCCCAGCTGGAAGACGCTTTGGCACCGGGCGCCAAGGTGCTGGTGTTGTCTTCCCTCATGGGTTCTATTGCGCTGCGCCAAAGCTCAGACGGGTGGCTCTACCGCGCCTCCAAAGCGGCGGTGAATTCCGTGCTTAAAGATGTGTCGCTGCGTTGGGCAGGGCAAGCCATTTGTGTGTGTGCCCACCCCGGTTGGGTGCGCACCGACATGGGTGGCCCCGCCGCCACCTTAGATGTGGCGCAAAGCGTGCAACACCTTAGGGCATTGGTGGAGCGGCTCAAGCTGCAAGATCACGGTAAATTTTTCAATGTGGACGGCCAGCTTTTGGCGTGGTGATGTATGAGCAGATTCCAAGGTGTTTTGTTTGATTGCGATGGCGTGTTGGTGGACTCTGAACCCATCACCATCCGGGTGCTGCGCGACTATCTTGAAGAGCGTGGCTGGGCTATGAGCCAGCAAGACTGTCACGATTTGTTTTTGGGTAAGGCTGTGATTGACGAGCAGCAGCAAATTGAAGCCGAAACCGGACAGCCCATCACCCCGCAGTGGATGGAGGCTTACCGAATTCGGCGCAACGAGGCCTTAATGGCGGAACTCCAAGCCGTGCGCCATGTGTATCAAGCGGTTCATGCCATTCACGACGCCCATCAGGCCCGGGTGGCGGTGGCCTCGGGGGCTGACCAGCACAAAATTGAAATTCAGCTGCACAAGGTGGGGCTGCACCGTTATTTTGAGGGGCGCATTTTCAGTGGGCACAACATGCCGCGATCCAAGCCCCACCCCGATGTGTACTTGGCTGCTGCGGCCTCCATACAAGTAGATCCCAAGCACTGCGCGGTGGTGGAAGACTCCTTGGTGGGTTTGCGCGCAGGGGTAGCTGCCGGTGCCACAGTATTTGCCTATGTACCCGAGGGCGATGGTCGATTGCATTTAGAGGCGGGGGCTGCGCACGTGTTTCAAGACATGGCTGATTTGCCCGGCCTGTTGGCTTAAGCCCTATGGATTGGATGGCACGTAGCCTGCGAAGCGTGTGGCACCCCTGCACGCAAATGCAGCACCACGAGCAACTGCCCTTGGTGCCCCTGAGCCACGGCCAAGGCGCATGGTTGTATGGCATGCAGGGCGAGCCGTATTTAGACGCCATCAGCTCTTGGTGGGTCAACTTGCTGGGGCATGCCCATCCCCGCATCAACGCCGCGGTCAAAGACCAAATCGACCGCCTAGAACACGCCATGTTGGCGGGCTTTACCCATGCGCCGGTGGTGGAGCTTTCCGAGCGCTTGTCGGCTCTGACTGGGGGCGTTTTGGGGCACTGTTTTTACGCCTCAGACGGCGCCTCGGCGGTCGAAATTGCGCTCAAAATGAGCGTGCACTATTGGCGAAACACGGGGCTGCCCCAAAAGCAAGAATTTGTGTGTGTCAGCGGCAGTTACCACGGGGAAACGCTAGGTGCTTTGGCCGTGACCGATGTACCCTTGTTTCGAGAGGCTTACGGGGCCTTGCTGCAAGGGGTGCATGTGGTGCCCTCGCCAGATGCACGCCCATATGCGGGATCAGACAACCGCTTCATAGAGCCAGCTGGGGCCCAAAAAGCAGCCCAGCAGGCGGCTCAACATCTGGAGCAGCTCTTGCAGCGCCGCTCCAACCGAATTGCCGCAGTTATTTTGGAGCCCTTGGTGCAGTGTGCTGCGGGTATGGTCATGCACCACTCCAGTTATGTGACTCGGGTGCGCGAGCTGTGTACCCAGCACCAAGTGCACTTGATTTGCGACGAAATTGCCGTGGGCTGCGGGCGCACCGGCACTTTTTTTGCATCCGAACAGGCGGGTGTTTGGCCTGACTTGATGTGTCTGTCTAAGGGTATCAGCGGCGGGTATTTGCCCTTGTCTTTGGTCATGACGCGTGAGGCCATTTACCAAGCGTTTTACAGCCCTGAGGTGCAGCGCGGGTTTTTACATTCCCACTCTTACACCGGCAACCCTTTGGCGTGCAGGGCAGCTTTGGCCACTTTGGATGTGTTGGAGTCCGATCAAGTACTGCAACGCAATCAGCGCTGGTCGCAAGCGCTTACGGTGCGTTTGGCGCAGGCCTTAGCCCCTTGGTTAGAAGTTGACCGCATTCGGCATCTTCGGCACTGCGGCATGATTTGGGCGTTTGATGTGCAGGTTGCCGAGGCAGAACGCCCTGCGTTTGCCCGTCGTTTTTACGCTGCAGCGCTGCAAGCCGGGGTGTTGCTGCGGCCTATAGGCACCACCGTTTACTTTATGCCGCCCTACATCATGAATGAAGATGAAACCACATGGTTGCTCGAGCGCACCGTGGCCGCTTTAAAGGCTTGTAGCGAATGAACCCCATGCTCCAGCGCCTTCAAACCGCGCTGAACGAACTGGACGTGCAGCAACTGCGGCGCTCGCGCCGTATTG
>CAMAWQ010000050.1 GCA_945862005.1 Hylemonella gracilis
CACATAACCAATTTTCCAGCCGGTCACGTGAAAGGTTTTGCCAAAGCTCGACACAATAAACGCGCGCTCTCTTAAGCCCTTAAAGCTGGCAGCGCTGTGGTGGCCTTGGTTGTCAAACACCATGTGTTCATACACCTCGTCGGAAATCAGCAGCACCGAGGTGGGTGCCAGAATGGCTTCTAGTTGCTGCATTTCGTCTTGGGTCCACACCATGCTGCTCGGGTTGTGCGGGGAGTTGATGATGACGGCGCGGGTCTTGGGTGTGATGGCCTGAGCAATTTTGGCCATGTCAGGCCGAAAGGTGCCCGGCGTGAGGGGCACGCGTACCACCACGCCACCGGCAAGCTCAATGTTGGGGCTGTAGCTGTCGTAGCAGGGCTCCAGCACCACCACCTCATCACCCGGGTGCACCACAGCCAATATGGCCGTCAAGATGGCTTGCGTGGCCCCAGCGGTGATGGTGATGTCTTGCGCTGGGTCGTAGCTGTAGCCGTACAGGGCTTGAATTTTGTGGGCCACCCGCTCACGCAGCGTGGCAATGCCCGCCATGGGCGGGTATTGGTTCAGGCCTTGGGTCATGGCCTGGCTTACGGCTTGCAGGAGTTCGGGGTCGCCTTCAAAGTCAGGAAAACCTTGGCCTAAATTGACGGCACCCGTTTCGGTGGCCAAGGCCGACATCACAGTGAAGATGGTGGTGCCCACGTTGGGTAAACGGCTTTGAAGATTGAGCTGGGGCTGCAACATTTTTTTAAAGTTCGTAGTCGTTCACATGGCCGCTCATGGCGCGCGCGACCAGATCGCGCGTCAGGCGGTCGCTGAGGAGTTCGGCCAATTCATACACAAAGTTGCGCAAGTAAGCCCCGCGCTTAAACGCCACCCGCGCCACGTTTTGCCCAAACAAATGGCCCACGGGCCGCACACTTAAGGTGTCTGATCCTTGGGTGAGCACATCTTGCACCGCCATTTCAGCCACGATGCCAATGCCCATGCCGAGTTTGACGTAGGTGGTGATCACATCAGAGTCAATAGCTTCTAGGGCAATGCGTGGCTGCAACTTGCGCTGCGCAAAAGCGAAGTCAATTTTGTGGCGGCCGGTGAAGCTGGGGTGGTAGGTGATGAGCGGCTCACTGGCCAAGTCTTCCAGCGACACACGTTCTTTAAGCGATAAGGCATGACCTTTGGGTACCACCAGCATGTGTTGCCACTCGTAGCAGGGCAGGGTGACGAGTTCGTTGTAGTCGGCCAATGATTCGGTGGCTACGCCAATCTCGGCCACCTCGTCAATCAGCATGCGCGCCACTTGCTCGGGAGTGCCTTGGTGCAAGCTGAGGTTGACCTTGGGGTACAAGTCGCGCAATTTGGCCACTGGTGAAGGCAGCACATAGCGCGCCTGTGTGTGGGTGGTGGCAATAGACAAGGTACCGCTGTCTTGCGCGCTGAACTGCTCGCCAATGCGCTTGAGGTTGCCAATTTCGCGCATGATGACTTCAATGCTGCTCAGCACATGCTGGCCGGGCTCGGTGATGCGCTTGAGACGCTTGCCGTGGCGCGCAAAAATTTCAATGCCCAACTCTTCTTCCAACTCAATGATGGCTTTGGAAACTCCGGGCTGCGAGGTGTGCAGGGCTTTAGCCGCCTCAGTCAAGTTGAGCTGATGGCGTGCCGCTTCTTGAACAAATCTGAATTGATGCAGGTTCATGGTGCTTCAGATCATAGAGGCTTCACCCATGGCCGCCCCCGGTACCAAGCGCGTTGGGCCATGCTCAGCATGGGCCAATCGCCGCGTGTGTCGCCATAGGCGTGCAGCACCACGTCTTGTTCGGGGGAGGTGTGTTGCGCCAGCCAAGCTTGTAGGCGGCGTACTTTTTCGGTGCCGTGGCAGTTGGGCCCCAGCAACTCGCCGGTGTAAACGCCCTCAGGGCTAGTTTGCAGCTTGGTGCACAAAAGGCCATCCACACCCAAGCGCTTTGCCACATGCTGCATGTAAATATTGGGCGATGCGCTGACCAACAGGGTGGTATGGCCCGCGCGTTGGTGTTGGGTCAGTTCGCGCAGCCCCTGGGTGTGCCACATATACGGCAGTGCGTGTTGCACAAAATGGGCGGCATGTTGGTGGGCTTGATCTTCAGTCCAGCCTGTAAGGCTGACTTTAAGCAAGCGGGACTTGGCCTTGTGGTTGCTCATCAGCTTGAAGGCGTAGGCCAACAACCAAGGTGCGCTCCGCACCAAGCAGCCTGCAAACTTAAGTGGGCCCAAGCTGTGCCACAAAAACGGTATGAGCGTGTCGTGCCGAGTCAGGGTGCCGTCAAAGTCAAATGCAGCCACATGAACCTGCACTTTTTCCAAAGAAGGCAAGGACTCGTTCAATTGCATCGGACCGCACCACAGTAGCGTTCGCAAAAGGGGCAGCCCGTCATAGGCAGCCATTGGGGTATTTGGTAATACCTTTGGTTAATGTGGCCCAAAACTTCGCGGTGGTAAGCCTGCGCATTAAAGCCTTGCCCCAAGACCGAATGAAACGTTGCACCGCTGACTTGAACGTTCAAAGGTGTGATGCGTTCAAAGTAAGGGGCAAAGTCTTTTAGGTCGGGCGCGGCCGACAGCATGACCAACAGGTCTTGGCCTTCGTAAGCTGAAAAATCCACCAACAAGTCGTCCTGCCGCGCGTGAAACTTGCCCAGCCCAAACACGGGCACATACTGACCTAGGGTGTAGCCATAAACCGAGGCGGGTGAATAGCCGTCGGACATCCAAACCAGTGGTGGCAGTGAAGTTTTGACGTTAGAGGACTCTTGGATAGAAGGTCCTTGGTTAAAAGATCTTTCCAGTTCAGCTTGCTTCAACATGCTGCCCAACACTTCTTGCGTTTGGTAAGAGCGCACCAGCGTGGGGTAGCGTTCTAAAAACTTCCAGTCTTGCAATGACGACACCGCCATACCGCCTATCACTATCACATGAAGACTGGTAAACACCATCAGGCCCAGCTTGCAGATGCGCAGTTTTTCAAAGGGTAAGGCGCAGGCCAAGGATGCAAACACCCAAGGGTAAAACGACAGTACCCAATGCAAACCGATTACTTTTTTAGCCGACAACAACGCAAAAAACACGCCGGGCACCATCACCAACAAAATCAAGAGCTGCCGTGCAGGCGGTAAAGCGCTCCAGGCGCTGAACCACTTGTCGCTTTTTAGGGCGCGCCCCGCCACCCACACCACCACCGGCGTGATGAGGTACAACAACAGGCCCGCATACAAAAGGGGTTTGCGCAACTCGGCCACTTCTGCCGAATTGCGGTTGAAGAGGTTGAACATGATGTTGGGCCAGCCGTGGCTGATGTTCCAGCCTATGTTGATGGCGGCCATGGGCAAGCTCAGCAGCACTAAAACGGCAAAGGCATGCCAGCGCTCGCGGCGGCAGGCCAAAAAGTACACGGCATAGGTCAGGCCCAACACCACTGCAAAGTACTTGGACAAAAACGCACAACCCAAAGCCACGCCGCTTAAGCTGTACAAGACCCATGCGGCGCGGTCTAACTGCGGGCGTTGTTCGGCACGCAGCAGGCAAGCCGCCGACAGCACTGACCAAAAAATTAAGGGCGTATCGGTAGTGATGAGGGTGTTGAGCCAATTAAGTGGTGTGCACCAAAACAGCCGCACGGCAATAGCCGCCCGCTCGTGGCCCCATGGGTAAAGCGCCCAACCCATGAGCCCGCCCAATACCAAAGGCAACAGCACCACAGGCAGGCGTATGGACAGCAAGCCGTCTCCCCAGATCCAGCGCATGGCCGCAATCAGCCAGCCCACCATGGGCGGGTGGTCGTAGTAGCCCCAATCCGGAAACACCCCCCACCAGTAAAAAAACGCCTCATCGCCCGTGATGGGCAAGGTTTGGGCAATCCACCAACGTACAAACAAAGAGGCCAGACCCACGGCCCATAAGGTGCGTATGGTGGAGGGGGATAGGTTCATGTCAAGCTGATGTCTTTTTCAATGAGGCTACTGTACAAAAAGCACACACCGCCCAAAGCCACAGCCAACCAAAGGGTGAGCAGCCGAATCAACACCGTCACCTGTGCAGCAGCGGCCACATCGGCCCCATGCGCGACCAACAGGCTGGTCAAAATAAGCTCCATGCCGCCCAAGCCTGCGGGCAACAGCGACAATGCCCCGCCAATCATGGCCAAGGCGTAAAATCCCATGCAGGTGATGAGGCCGAGTTGAATCTGAGCATCTCGACACAAAAACCATAACGCTGCGCCTTGGCAGCCCCACGCCACCAGTGTGCTGGTTGCCCAGACGGGGCTGCCCGACATCAGGCACTTGCGAGCTTGGTCTAAGACCGCCATGACCTTAGGGGAGAACTTTTGCACCCGGGTGTTGAGGAGTGGCCAAATCACGGGCCACAGCATCCACAAGCCCAACACCAGCGCTAAAAACGCTGCCAACAAGACCCATACGTCCCACACACCCCATGCAGTTTGAGGAAATTCTGCAAACAAAAGCAGCAAGGCGGGCGAGGCTAAAAGCCCTAAAGCCATCACATCGGCCAAGCGCTCCGCGGCGTAGATAGACCAGCTTTCACTTGCCGATAAAGGACTTGTTCGGGGCAGCATGCCCCGAACGGCTTCGCCCACATTACCCGGCGTCGGGGTAAACACAAAGCCCGCCACATAAAACCGCAAGGCTTGAAGCAGGGGCAAGGGGCGTTGGTACAACACCATCCACCGCTGCCAGCGCCAGCCGCGCAGCACATAGTTGACGCTGCACAACAAGGCCGCAATGGCCAAGACTTCTAGCTGGAGTGTGGACCAGATGAGCGCTTGGTCAGATTGGTGGACCCACCACATTACCAAGCCATAGAGGCTGGCGGCCAGCGCTACCGAGAGTAACCAAGGTTTGAGTTGAAGCTTCAAAATGAAAAATCAGAACAGCTTGGTGCTTAAAAACAGCAGCACCCAAGCGCCCATGGCACCCAAAATCCATGGGTCTTTGAGCAGGTCTTTAGACACGTCTTCACCCTTGCCCAGTTGGACCTGGTAGCAGTATCTGAACAAGCCAAACACCACCAAAGGTACCGTCAGCATGAGCCGTTCGCCATGCAGGGCTTGTATTTCAGGGCTGATGGCATAAAGGCTGTAGGTGGTGATGGTGGCTGTCATGGACACGGCGATCAGCACATCCAACAAAGCTGGTGAGTAGCTTTGCAGCACGGCGCGTTGTTGTTCCGGGGTGTGAAACGATTCGGACTTTCTTTTAGAAAACCCCAAAAACAGCGCCACAAACAAACCCGTTAAAAGTAGCCAGCGTGAAGGGGCAATGCCCACCGCCACGGTGCCCGCCAAGAGGCGAATTAAAAAGCCGCTGGCGATCAAGAACACATCCACCACCGGCACTTGTTTGAGCCCCCAGCTGTAGGCCAGGTTTATGGTCACGTACAAGGCCAGTAAGGACAGCAGCCATACCGCACCTGAGTTGAATAAGGCCAAGCCCAAGCCAGCGAAAATCAAGGTCGCAGCCAAGCCCAAAGCGGCTGGCGCTTGAACCGCGCCGCTGGCCAAAGGGCGAAATTTTTTAACGGGGTGCAAAGCGTCTTGAGCGCGATCGCGCCAGTCGTTCAAGATGTACACCGCGCTCGATATAAAGCAAAAGGCTGTAAAGGCTCGAAGCACTTCAACCATAAGTTCAAAGTTGCCCCAGCTTTGGCTGAAGATCAGACCGGCAAACACAAAGCCGTTTTTAAGCCATTGGTGCGGCCGCATTAAACGCAGGTGGTCAAGCATCATCAGGAGTGTGTTTGTAAAGGTTGGTCAGTACGTTCCACACCAGCCAACTGGTGGCTAAGGTGATGGGTAAGGCCCATAACACATCGCTTAACCAATGTGCACCCACCGACATGCGGGCCACGCCTATGAGTACGCCAGAGACTAAGCCGCCGCCAATCCAATACCAGCGTTTGCGCGGCACCAAAAGCATGAGTGAGCACCAAAAAAATCCGCATGCCACATGGCCGCTAAAAAAGGCGCAGTTGTCTTCGCACTGTTGCGCGGGCTTTAGGGCAGGCGTGAATTGCCTTTGTCCACCAAACTCCACCACATCAAACGGCCGCGCACGGAGTTGGTGTTCTTTAACCGACCAGGTCACCAAGCCTGGTCCCAGCAACAAAGAAAACCCCACAAACGCCAAGCTGATGCACCAGCGTTGTGTCCAAGAGCGTGAGCGGCGCCATAAGGTCATTAGCAACCACACGCCAACCAAGCTCAATGCCAACACCCTGAACACATTGGGGGTGTATTCGTTGATCCATTCCACCCAAAGAGTGGAGGCTGGTGAACTAGCAGGATCAAGCTCTAAAAAATAAGCGGCAACGGCCAAATCGATTTGGGGCCACAGCACGGGTATCAAGGCCAAGACCAATGAGCTGGCCATCAGGCCTACAAATACCGACCGGTTGGACAAGGGGCGGCTCAACGCGTAGGACCTACGGCCATGTCGGCCAACAAATACACCATGCGTTCGTCTTCACCCACCGCGGCTTGTAGCTCAATGTTCAGGTGTGGGTGGTCTACACGCAGCTGAGCCACCAGTTGGGGCAAGTCCTCTCGGGCATGGCGGCCTACACCCAAAAACATGGGAACAATGCGCACTTGCCTCACACCCGCAGCCGCAAGCTCTTGAACGGTGGTGGGCAAGTTGGGGGTGGTGAGCTCCAAGTACGCACACCTAACCAAGCTTTGCGGCGCAATGTCTTGAATGCGCGCGGCCACCTTAAGCATGGGTTGGTGCCATAAAGGGTCGCGTGACCCATGCGCAAACAGCACGATGGCACTAGTGGAGGTGGGGGTAGAAGTTTGGGGGGTGGACATAAGCATCAACGTCTAAGCACCAGCCAACTGACGGGACTAAGAGAAATCAACATATAGATAGAGCCTGGCAGCGCCGCGGTGATCCAAGGTTCCCAGCGCCTGATTTCTCCAACGTAGCCGCACAAAATATTCAAAAAGAAAAAGCTGATACCCACCATCACACCCAAAAACACATAGCCTGAAATACCCGAGGTTCTGAAATGCAAATACGCAAAGGGCAGCGCCAGCATCACCATCACCAAACAGCTGATGGGGTAGAACACTTTTTTCCAGAATTCAATTTCGTCGCGGTCCGCGGCTTGGTTGTTTTGATTGAGGTGGCGTATGTAGTAAAACAAATCCAGTGTGCTCATGCGGTCTGGCCGCAAGACGGCCGCAGACACCATGTCAGCGGTGATGGTGGTGCGCCAGCGGTATTGCTCCAGATTTATGCGGTCCACTTGATTGGCCTTATTAAATTCGGTGCGGGCGATTTTGCTCAGTTGCCAAGCATCGTTGTCTTCAAATTGGCCAGACTCGGCCCGGGTAAAAGACACCAAGCGACCTTGGTTGTCAAACTCATAAATACGTATGCCCACCATGCTGTTGTCTGAAGACAAGGCGTTCACGTTGACTGCAAATTGCCCGTAGGCTTGTTTTTCTTTCAGCCAAGCGCCGCTTTGCCCCACCGTGAGGTTGCCTTCATAGCGCGCTTTAAGCAGTTGGGCAGTGCGGTCGGCCCAAGGGGCAAGGTAGTCGCCCATTACAAAGGTCAGCACCGCAAACCCCACGCCCGTCCACAACAAGGTGCGCAGGGCGCGCCATGGGCCTAGGCCGCTGGTACGCAAAATCGTGAATTCTGAGCTTTGCGCAAAGCGGGTCATCACATAAATGGTGCCAATCAACACCGTTATAGGCAGCAGCTCGTACAAGTGGGTGGGAATCAAAAGGCCCACATAGGTGAGCGCCTGCGGCAACTGGTAAGCGGCCCCGAGCGCCGCACCCGCCACTTGGCCCAGCGATGTATTGGCCAAAGCAGGACGGCCAATGGCGGGCAGCTGGTCAACCAGATCAAAAAAAGAAAACAGGCTTAAAAAAGCCAAGGTCACAAAGCCCACGGCCACTGCTACTTCGGCGGTAATGAGGCGGCGCAGGGTTCTCAAGTGGTGGCCCCCAGGCGTTTGAAGCGCAAAGGAATAGAAAGGCCCCACTGCCAGTTGTAGTGGGTTTTCAAGAGCCACAGCGCCGATGCTGCCCAAACGCCGCCATGCAACGCCACTTGGAAATTCATAAACCCAATTTGTCCCGTGCTGATCCATGCTTGGCCCAGGTTGAGCATGTTCAGGTACACCTGAAACAGCAGCAAGGCAAACACTAAGTTGCCTGAACGACCCATGCGCGGGTTGACCCGCGAGGTGACCAAGGCAATCAGCAGCAGGTTGGCTGCCGCCAGAGTAAAGCCCAAGCGCCAAGACAACTCACCTAAATTGACGAACGTGGGTTTTTGAAGCAACTCTAGGGTGGGGCGGTTGTTGAGTGGGGCATCTAAGTTGGCCGCTACTAGGTCGGTCGATACACGAATGCGGTAAGTTTCAAACTCCACCAGTTTCAAGTCGGGCTGGCCTTTGGTGCTTTCCAGCCGTTGGCCGTTTTCCAGGACCAAAAACCGTTCATCACCCTGGGTCTCGATACGCCCGAGTTTGGCCGAGGTGATGGTTTCTTTGTCTTTTTCCGTGGTGGCAATGAACACATTGCTGGCCATATTGGGATTGAGCAAGCCTTTTTCGACAAAAAACACGCGGCTGCCACCGGCGGATTCTTGAAATTGCCCGGGCTGCACGCGTTCAAGGTCGCCACGGTTTTCAAACTGGGCGCGCATCTCTTCAATTTGGCGGTTGGCCCAGGGCAAGACCAGCAAAGATAGGGTGAAGATGCCCACCAAGACGGGCCAAGCAAATCGAAACAGAGGAGCGATCAGGCGGTTCATGCTCACGCCACTACTGAACCAAACGACCATTTCGCTGTCTTTATATAAACGGGACAAGGTGGCCACCGTAGACACATACAGACCCATTGTCATGATGTTGGGCAAGAAGGTCAGCACGTTGAAGCCCATGACCAACATCACATCTGAGGGGTTCAGACTGCCGCGTGTGGCTTGGCCCAAGGTTCTGATGAGCGTCATGGTCATCACCACCGTGACCAATATCACCAATGTGGCTCCAAAGCTTCGAGCCAGTTCCTTGCGAAGGGAGGAATGGAATAACATTACAGAGAACTAAAAGGCCTATTATGAACTTTGAACTTCTTTCCATGGACTTGGCCGCAGCCGCCCAACTGCCTTGCGATACCTTGGTGGTCTTGGTGCCCACTCCCTTTAAACCTCAAGCCGATGAGGTTTCTGTTCTGATTCAAGACGCCTTAGACGCGGGAGACCTGGAAACCAAGCCTGGAAAAATCTTAAGCCTGTACCGGCCTTTGCAAGCCCAAGCCGACCGTTTGATTTTGGTGGGTGCGGGCACGGCCAGTTTGGCGCACATCCGCACAGCCATCACCTCGGCCTGCAGCGGCGTTAAAGGTTCGTCTAAAGTCAAAAACCTGGTCATCTCTTTGGCCTTGTTGCCCGAAACTCAAGGCGCGGTGTCTGCCGCCATGAACGCCGTAGCCGATGTGAGCTATGCCTACACCACCACCAAATCCAAGCCAGAACCTCGATTGCTGCGCCAAGTGGTTGTGGCGGTTAAAGGCGGCAAAGACGTAGCGGGTGAATTCAAACAAGCTCAAGCCTGCATTGCAGGGGTGGAATTTGCCAAAGAATGGGCCAACCGCCCAGCCAACCACAGCACGCCTACGCACTTGGCTCAGGCTGCTGAGGGTTTGGCCAACAGCTCCAAAAACGCCTCCAAAATCACCTGCGAGGTGTTGGGGCCTAAAGAGGTAGCCAAGCTGGGCATGGGCTCGTTCATGGCTGTGGCCCAAGGCACTCAGGAGCCTTTGCGATTTATTGTGCTGGAATACATCGGTAGCTCAAGCGTTAAGTCCTCTGCCCCCAATGTGCTGGTAGGCAAGGGCATCACCTTTGACACGGGGGGTATTTCGCTCAAGCCCGCATCTGAGATGGATGAAATGAAGTTCGACATGAGTGGAGCTGCCAGCGTGTTGGGCGTGTTCAAGGCTTTGTCGGTGCTTAAGCCCAATATTCGTGTGGTGGGGCTTATTCCCACCTGCGAAAACATGCCCGGTGGGCGCGCCTTGAAGCCCGGCGATGTCATCACCAGCATGAGCGGCCAAACCATTGAGGTGCTTAACACCGACGCCGAAGGCCGACTGATTTTGTGCGACGCCTTAACCTATGCCGAACGCTTTAAGCCCCGCGCCGTGGTGGATATAGCCACCCTGACCGGCGCTTGCGTGATTTCGCTCGGAAATTTAAGAAGCGGTTTGTTTTCTAACAGCGAAGACCTAGCGCGCCAAATCACGGCTGCAGGTGACGCGGCGCAAGACCTCTGCTGGCGCCTGCCCTTAGACGACGACTACGCCGAAGCCCTTAAGAGCAACTTTGCCGACGTGGCCAATGTGGGTGGTCGCGCAGGTGGCGCTATTACTGCAGCCAAGTTTTTGCACCGGTTTGCCACCAAATACCCATGGGCTCACTTGGACATTGCCGGTACGGCTTGGAAAAGCGGCGCCAACAAAGGTGCCACTGGCCGCCCCGTGCCCTTGTTGCTGGAGTTTTTGCTCCGCAACCAAACCGCGCTGACCTTTACTGCCTCCGATAAAACCACTGAGGCCGCCAAGGCAAAGCCTAAGCCTTCTGCCAAGTCCACTCGCAAGACAGCAGGTTAAACCTTGGCTGAAGTGGCGTTTCATTTCAATGTGCCCGAAAAGCTGGCCTATGCCTGCCGCGTGGTGCGCAAAGCCGTGGGGCTGGAACAAAAGGTTTGGGTGGTAACGCCCCCCGACCAGTTGCAAACCTTGAATGAGCTGTTGTGGTCTTTTTCTAAGTTGGACTTTATTGCCCATGCCAGCGCTTCTGCGCCACCTGAAGTGCTCAAGCACAGCCCTGTAGTACTGGCCCAAAGCCCACAAGACCTGCCCGCCCCCCATACCTTTGATGTGCTGCTGAACCTTGAAGATGCAGTGCCACCCCACTACGAGCGTTTTGCCCGAGTGATTGAGGTGGTGAGCCTAGACGAGCTAGACAAACACACGGCGCGGGCCCGTTGGAAGCACTACCAGCAAGCGGGCTGCTCCATCACGCGACATGACTTAAGTGCGGCATGATTTAGGCCAAGTATGACCCAACCCCCCGAACACATCTTGTCCCATTTGCCAACCCTGACCGAGGTGGTGGACGAAGAAACCCTGAGGCTTGAAGCCTTGTCTGAGGTTGCTAATGCTTCTTCTGCTTTGCCTCCTGCGCCTGAGCCCACCACCCTTAATCCCTGGGCCAGTGAAGCGCCCGCGATAGACCCGCAACGCATTGCTCAAGAAGCCCAAAGCATGGCCTTGGAGTCCTTTAAAGAACGGTTCCAAAACGAAGTCTCGGGCCTGGAGTCCAAGCTGCGCTTGGAGTTGCAAGACATGGTGCAAAAGTCTGTAGAAGACGCCCTGAAGTACTCGGACCAAACTTCAGAGTTGCCGCCCGACCCTATTACCCCGCTTTAGCTCTCATCGTCAAGCTGAAACGTAGCGGTTAGAATTGACAGCTACTGGAGAGGTGGATGAGTGGTTTAAGTCACACGCCTGGAAAGCGTGCGTGGGGTAAAACCCACCGCGGGTTCGAATCCCGCCTTCTCCGCCAGTAAGCAAGCAAATACGCGCCTTAGGGCGCGTTTTTTGTTGTGGCTGCTGCTCTCCCTAAGCTCCGAGTGACTGTTCCTCGGCAATAAGCCTAGCCAACAAGCGGCGAGCTTGGATGGGGCCCACGTCGGTTTTAAGCGCCACAGGAAAAGCCGTGCCCGATGCTTCGCCCAGGGATCGCTGCTGCTCTTGCAGCATCGCTTCGTCTTCCTGAAAGGTCTGATGCGTTTGGTGCCGTATAAATTCTGTGAGCTCGGCATCGTCTAGGCTGTAGTGGCGCGCCACCCCCCAAAAATAGTGCGAGCTGGTTGGGGTTTCGGGGGTGATGAGGTTCATCACCCTGCGCTCAAGCGCTTGCGCTGGCGTGCCATCTACCGGGTATGAGCCGTTTTCTACCAAACAATAAGACGGGGGTTTGAAGATGGTGGTGTGCCAACGGTTGATATGGGTGGTGAAGCCGGTGACCTTGACATAAAAAGGTGGTGGTTCGCAATTGGGCATTTTGCGGTGCACACGAACTTCGTGCTCGTCGGCGGTAGAGGTCGCGGGGGCTTCTGCCACGGCCTCGTTGCCAATGGTGCGCTCATGCAAAAAGGACTCATGCGACAAGTCCAGCAGGTTGTCGTTAAACAACTGGTAGTTGGCTTTGGTAAGGGTGTAGCCGCTGCAGGCTGCCCATGCGGGATCATCCATCCAGTGCACATCAGGTATCAGGTCTGGATTGGCTTTTTGGGGGTCGCCCAACCAAATCCATGTGAATTTGTAGCGGTCGACCACAGGAAAGCTGCTGACCTTGGCTGCCGACGGAATTTGCTCTTGGCACGGAATGCGAACGCACTGGCCCGTGGGGTCAATGCGCAAGCCGTGGTAGGTACACCGCACAGTGTCGTCAATCAGCTTTCCCAGCGACAGGGGGACCCCACGGTGCGGGCATTTGTCTGCAAGGGCTACGGGGCGACCATTGGCCGTTCTGTACAAGACGACCCGCACATCAAGCATGGTGCGGGCTAATAAATTTCGTCCAATTTCGCTAGAAAAAGCAGCCACGTACCAACAGTTTTTTAACCACATGATGTCAGTCGCCTTTGATATTGCTGAGTTTGATGATTCGGCCATACCGTGTGACTTCGCTTTCAATAAAGGTGCCCAGTTCAGTGCTGGAACTCGGTGAGGGCTCTAGGTAGGCGGATGCAAATGCTTTACGGAGTTCTTCGTCCGCCAGCGCTTTATTGATTGCAGTACTTAATTTGCTCACGATGGCT
>CAMAWQ010000051.1 GCA_945862005.1 Hylemonella gracilis
CCGGGCGTGATGCCCATCCAAATGCCGATGATGGAGCTGCGGATGGAGGTGACCCAGTAAGCGGGCAGTTGTTTCCATGTTTGCCACACAATTTTGGGGTCGATCTTGGCGGACTTGCCTGAAAACTTCAGCCCTTCTTCCATAGACAACAAAATTTCGCCAATACCAAAAAGGCCAATCACGGCAATTAAAAAGTCAAAACCGCGCATGAGTTCGTTCACGCCAAAGGTCAAACGGAGTTGGCCGGTGACGGTGTCCATGCCCACAGCAGCCAAACCAAAGCCTATGGCCATGGACGCCAAAATTTTGAAGGGCGAGCCTTTACCCATGCCCACAAAACTGCAGAAGGTCAGCAAATACACCGCAAAAAATTCGGGCGGCCCAAACTTCAGGGCAAACTGGGCCACCAAAGGCGCCATAAAGGTGATCATGATGACCGCTACCAAGGCCCCTACAAATGAAGAGGTGAAGGCTGCGGTGAGCGCCTCACCCGCGCGGCCTTTTTGGGCCATGGGGTAGCCATCAAACGTGGTGGCGACAGACCAAGGTTCGCCCGGAATATTGAACAGCACCGAGGTGATAGCCCCGCCAAACAACGCGCCCCAGTAAATGCACGAGAGCATCACAATGGCCGAAGTGGGGTTCATGCTAAAGGTTAGGGGCAACAAAATGGCCACGCCGTTGGCGCCGCCCAAACCCGGCAGTACGCCAATGAGCACACCCAGCACAATGCCAATCACCATCAGCATCAGGTTCATGGGGGTGGACACCACCGCAAAACCTTGTAACAGGGAATTGATTTCTTCCATTTGGATCTAACTTTCCGTATTAAATTTAATAACCCAAGCCGCTCAGGAGGTCAAAGTTGCCTTTAAAAAGCGGTACCTTGAACCAGACCTCAAACATCAAGAAAAAGGTGACATTCACTACAAGTGCCGTCACTACCGATTTAATCCACGAGTACTTGCCCAGCACCACCATGAACAAGGCGATGTAAATCGCAGAGGCCACATAAAGGCCCAACAATTGAACGACTCCCACGTAAATGACGGCAGGAATCAGCACTTGCAGCACGCGAACAATCTGGACGCGGTCAACAAAAATCTGGTGCTTGGCCTTGGGGTTGTTGAACGATTCATACAGTACCCCTAGACCGGAAATGAGCAAGATGACTCCAATGTAAAAAGGAAAGTAGCCTGCTCCGGGGCCATCGGTGGTCCACTCCGAGCCGAGTTTGCGGCTGCCGTAAAGCACCACACCGCCCAAGACCATCACCAATGCGGCAACTACGGCGTCTACCACCGCGACGCTGACAACGCCTTCGGCGGGTTCATGCTCTGGCGTCTCGGATGCAGGAGTTTCTGAATGTGGGGTAGAGCTCATGTGTGATTTAAAACCTGGTCAAAAATGAATCGTCAAAGTTGCGCCCAAACTGTCGGTTGAAGCTCAACCGACAGCGTGAAGTTCGCAAGGAAATAGTTTAGAGAGAGATGGGGCGCCGCAGACTTACAACGGCACCTTCAGCTTACGGCAGCGCCTTTTCGATTTACTTGGCCAAGAAGCCAGCTTCAGTCATCAAGGTTTTGTGCATTTGCTCTGCATTGTTGAGCCATTTGACAAAGTCGGGACCGGTCAGGAAGGTTTGATTGAAGGCACCCTTTTCCATGTACTCTTTCCAGTCAGGGGTCTCGCGCACCTTGCGCAACAAGTTGACGTAGTAAGCCTGCTGCTCGGGGGTCACACCGGGTGAAGTGAAGATGCCGCGCAGCATGACGTAGTCGGTGGGTACACCAGCGTCTTTGCAGGTGGGAATGTCGTACCAAGACTGGGTGTCAGTTACCTTGGCTTTGTAGGGCATGCGCTCGTCGTCAAATACGCACAAAGCGCGCAGCTTGCCCGCACGCCATTGGGCCACGGCCTCAGCAGGGTTATTGACTGTGGAGTCCAAATGCTTGCCCACCAACTGCACCGCCACTTCTCCGCCCCCTTTGAAGGGGATGTAGATGAACTTGGTGCCCGTGGCTTTTTCCATACCCACGGTCAAAATTTGGTCTTCTTGTTTAGAGCCGGTACCGCCCATTTTCATTTTGTTGGGGCCAGCGGCCTTGACGGCTTCCAAATACTCTTTGGCGGTTTTGTAGGGCGCTTCTGCATTCACCCACAACACAAATTGGTCTAAGGCCACCATGGCCACGGGGGTCATGTCTTTCCAGTTGAAGGGCACGCCTGTCGCCATTGGGGTGGTGAACAGGTTAGAGAGCGTGATGATGATTTTGTGCGGGTCGCCTTTGGCCTCTTTCACCGCCAAAAAGCCCTCTGCGCCCGCGCCGCCTGATTTGTTCACCACCACCAGCGATTGCTTCATGAGGTTGTGCTTGACGATGATGCCTTGGATCAATCGGGCCATTTGGTCTGCGCCACCGCCGGTTCCGGCAGGCACCACAAATTCAACGGGCTTGGTGGGCTCCCACTGGGCAGAAGCGGTGTTGACTAAACCCGTTGCTAACAACAGACCCGCAGCCAGGCAACTTAAAGATTTGCGAAAAGTGTGTGTCATATCGTCCCCTTTAATTTTCAAAATCTCATGGTTCAGTTGTGTGTATGTGAAACCATTATTAAGAAACTAAAAGTACATTGTGATTGACCGAGGTCAATTTTTTTCAAATGACTGAGCGCTCAAGGGTTAACACCGATTCGGTTATTGCTTAGTTCAAGGATTTGGCGCGCAAAGTCTGCCGCATTCATCTTGCTGCCGCCCTCTGGTTTGAGTCGCAACACCTCAATCATGCCGCCCGCGGCGTTAATGAACAGGGACGTGTCGGTTACCTTAGCCACTTCGCCGGGCTTACCAGCCACTTGCTCAAACCGTTGGGTGAGGTGTTTGCGGCAGTCGTAAATCCACACACGAGGGCCCAACGTATCCGTCCAAGCGCCAGGCGCGGGGTTGCTGGCTCGGATCAGGTTGTACACCTGGTTCACATGCTGCGACCACACAATTTGTGTGACATCGCCCTTGAACCAGCCTTCGTAATGGGCCAAGCTTTGGTTTTGTGGGTTTTCTTGGTGCTTGCCTTGCACCACCATGTCGGCGGCCTCTAGTAGGGCCTGCACCCCCATGGGAAATAGGGCGTTGAAGTACACATCGCCCAAAGTGGCGTCCGGGCCAATGGGGCAGGTTTTTTGCAGGATGATGGGGCCTTCGTCCAGGCCATCCGTGGGCCGAAAAATCGTTAAACCTGTTTCTGCCTCGCCCAATGCAATAGGCCAGTTGATGGAGGAGGGCCCGCGGTATTTGGGCAGCAAAGAAGGGTGGTACTGGATGGTGCCGTGCTTAGGGATGTTCACCAAACTTTGCGGTGCAAACTGCAACACATAGGCCATGACACCTATGTCGGCATTCAGGCCTTGCATGGCAGCTTCAGCCTCCGGCCCCTTTAAGCTGGGCAACTGAAACACCTTAAGCCCCAAGCTTTCAGCGGCGGTTCGCAATGCGTCTGGGCGTTCGCCGGGTTTTTCAGGCTTGCAAAACACGCCCACCACTTCGTCGCCGCGCGCTAAAAAAGCTTCCAGTACGGCTTTTCCAAAGTCTTGCTGGCCAATAAACGCCACTCTCATGTTGATCCCCAATCAGCGGAATAAAAAGTACACGGCCAACACCATCAGCAGCACGGCAAAAGCGCGCTTCATGGGCTTGATGTCCATGCGGTGTGCAGTGCGGGCACCAAGCGGCGCGGTCAGCATGCTGGCAATGGAGATGATGACCAAGCCGGGCAGGTACAAATAGCCAAAGGCGCCGGGTGGCATATCGGGCATGTTCAGGCCCGCCCACACATACCCCAGCGTTCCCGCCAAGGCAATGGGAAAACCCAGCGCCGACGATGTGCCCACTGCTTGATGAATTTTGATGTTGCACCACAACATGAAGGGCACCGACACAAACGCACCGCCCGCCCCCACCACTGAAGACGTCATGCCCACCACGTTGCCCATGCCAAACATGCCCCATGTGCCGGGCAGGGTGCGGCTGGGCTTGGGCTTGCGGTCTAAGTACATTTGAATGGATGAATACGCTACAAACAGCGCAAAAATGAGGCTCAATGTGGCCGTGGGCATGGCCACCGCAATTTGAGAGCCGATCCAAGAGCCCACCACAATGCCCGGCGCAAACACCCGAGCCACGGGCCACAGCACGGCCCCTTTCGCGTGGTGCGCCCTCACTGATGACAGAGATGTAAAACACACCGTGGCAAGCGATGTGGCCACCGCCATCTTGACCACCAGTTCCTGCGGGAAGCCCACGCCGGACAAAATAAACGTCATAAACGGCACCATGATCATGCCGCCGCCAATGCCCAACAAGCCCGCTAAAAACCCCACGACTGCGCCCATAAGGAGCAGTTCAAGAATGATTTGCAGTTCTGGAATCATGGGGGTGAAGATCAGGGAAAAAGCCCAATGTTGAAATAAAGGTGTCTGCAGTAGCCACCAGACCGCATCCTGAACCGGGGTTCAGGTGGGCGAGGTCAGCATGGGCTTCGGGTTCATCTGACGCGAGATGATCACACCTACCCTGCAATGTTCCAAGCCCTGGCTCAATGAGCATTGGTTCAAGGAATTTAAAGTCCAGCAGGACTGCAGACTCGGCCATTCTATGTGGCTCAAGCCAAACAGCTAAAGCGCCATGGCTAAATCAGTTGCCCGTCTTCACCCAGCACCGCGTCCAAACGCTCCAACAAAGAACGCAGGGTGTCGGGGTCTATCAGCTGGCCGCCTGAGCCGGGCACTGCATTGGGGGCAGAAGTGGGGGCAGAAGAGGCGGCTGGGGTGGCCGTGGGTGCAGAGGTATCAGCGGAGGTTGGTGCAGCCACAGAATCAAATGCCAAATTCAGGGCGGCCAAAACGGCAATGCGGTCGCGGGCTTTGATTTTTCCTGCGTCTCTGATCTTGCACATGGCCGCGTCCACCTTGGACACCGCATCCATCAAGCGCGCTTCGCCACCTTCGGGGCAGCCCAGCAAATAGCTGTTGCCCATGATTTGAACCTCAAGCTGTTTCATAGGTCAGCGTTGGCTTCAGTGCCATGGTTAAGCACCGGTTCGTCTAAAGGCAGTCGTTTGAGCAGGGTGTCCACGCGGGTGCGAGCGGCTTGCAAGCGGGTCTTTAGGGCGTCGCGCTCGTGTTTAAGGGCGTCCACTTGGTCCAGCACCAAGGTGTGGGTGCGTTGCAACTCTTCGTGGCGCAGCAGCAAGCGTTCTACACGCTCAACCAACTGCTCCAACTGTTCAGATTGTGGTGCGCCCTGTTCCATTGCAAACCATTGTAGGTCGGAGCGGCGCTAGAATCCGCGAGTTGGTGCTCGCAGCCTTGTTCAGAGGCTGCAGTTCAACGGGAAGCAGGAGGGCGCACCACCAACGCCTAACCTGCGCTGCCCCCGCAACGGTAAGTGGACGCGTTTTACGCCGCTTTCATCACTAAGCCACTGGATGCCTGAAAAGCAACCGGGAAGGCGATGAAGGTTGATCCATCAGCCCGGATACCGGCCAACACGGTGGGTTTGTCTTCGGGCAGATCCGTTTTCCCAAGCACTGTCGGGGATGGCGGTGAGGGTATTCAACGGGTATTTTTTACAAATGAACTTACTTTGCATCTGGGATAAGGCGCGTCTGGCGTTTGCTTTTGGGCGTTCACTTTTGATTTTTTTGAGAACTTGCGCGTGGACATATGGTTTTTTCATGTGTCTTTTCACTGGATTTTCAATCCATGCTCAAACCCGAAGTCTCGAGCCTGTGGTGGTGTCTGCCACCCGTTTTGAAACTTCCGCAGCCACTTTGGCTCAGGCTGTGAGTGTGATCACGGCTCAGGACATTCAAGACGCTGGCGTAGGCACCGTCAATGAGGCCATCATGAAAATTCTGGGCGTTCCTGGTCGACAGGATTTTTACGGTGGGGGCGAATACAGTTTGGATTTACGTGGGTTCACCACGGTTGGTGGTGCCAGTGCCGATCCTAATCAAGCCATTGTTGTGGATGGTGTGCGCCTCATGGAAGGGGATTTGTCCTCGGTGCGTATTTCGGGCATACCTATAAGCAGTGTGGAGCGTATTGAGGTTTTAAGAGGCGGCAGTGCGGTTATGTACGGGGAGGGCGCAACTGGGGGCGTGATTGTGATCACCACTAAATCCGGTGCAGGACTTCAGGAGCAAAATGGATTGAATGTTTCAACCGCTGTAGGCAGTGATGGATTGATCAAAAAACAAGCCCTTGCTACCTTGGTTGCGGGGCCGTTGTCTCTCAATCTGGGCAGCACCCGAAACCAAGCCAACAACCACCGGGACAATTTCAATTCCAATGTGGAATCCGACCAGCTGACTGGGCAGTGGCGCTTTCAAAACACACGCGTGGTTGGGCGTTACGTTCGTGATGATTTGCGTACCGGTTTGCCCTGGGGTTTAAGCATGACCCAATACAACACCAACCCGAGGCAGGTAGACGCCATTTATCAAAACGACTGGGCCAAAGTGGCCAATGAGCGCTCGAGTGTGTTTATTGAAACTTTGTTGGATGATTGGACTTTGGCCTTGGATGTAGGCAAAAGACTGAAGTCTCTTTACAGTCCACAACCTTCTTACAGCATTACCACCCAATACGACGTAGAGTCCAATAATCTGTCATTTCGCGCACGTCATGAAGGACTTTTGGCGGGCCGACCTAACGCTCTGGTGGTGGGTTTGGATCAAAACGACTGGAAGAGAGTGGGCATTCAGGGTATAACTGGTACGAGTACTCAAAAAAACATGGCGCTTTATGCCAAAAACGAAGTGGTCCTGGCCAGCCTAACCCGATTCAGTGCGGGACTTCGGACGGAAAACATCCAAAAAAAATCAACTTCAGCCGATACCCAGCAAACCGAAAACGTTTGGGATATTGGAATTTTTCATCCTTTGAATACCCAATGGAGTACTTACGCACGAGTAGGACAAAGTTTTAGACAGGCCAACCTGGATGAGTTGGGCTACAAACCTACCGGTGTGTCCCTTCAAACCCAAACTTCAAGGGACACGGAAGTTGGCCTTCGCAAAAACAGCGGGGGTTGGCAACTGGATGCGCGGTATTTTCTTAGCCAGTTGAATAACGAATTGGGTTACGCACCTTACCCCTATCCCACATCAACTGATTCGTACAACAGAAACTTCGATCCTACTCAAAGGCAGGGTTTGGAAGCAGAGTCTCGCATTGCGGTCACCAAGACCTTCAGCCTTAGAGCCAATGCAGCATTGAGGGAAGCACGGTTTACCAGTGGCAGTTTCAGCGGATACGTGGTGCCCATGGCTCCCGCACAAACCGCATCCTTACGGGCCAACTGGAAGGTTTCTCCCGTTTCGCGCTGGGACGGCGGGATGATGTGGGTGGGTTCGCAATACCAAGACATTGCCAACACCTGTGCTATGCCCGGTTATGCAGTCGGCGATATTCAATATTCACGAGAGCTTCATAAGAAATTTCGCATGTCCTTTGCTGTCAATAACCTGTCAGACCAAAAGTATTACACCTATGCTCAAGGTTGCATCTCTGGTTCGCCTAACAACATTTACCCCGAAGCTGGCAGAACCTTCATGGCCACGGCTCAACTTCAGTTTTAGCCAAAAATCACCTCACCATGTCGCATGACGTTCCCGCTAGATCTCAGGTCGTTTCCGCTCGCGAGTTGGTTCTCGGTGGTCAAAAGTCTGGCAAGTCGCGTCGAGCTGAGCAATTGGCCCTGCAGTGGTTACAGCAAGATGCCACCCACCGCGTGGTGTTGCTGGCTACCGCGCTGGCGGGCGACGCCGAAATGGCGCAACGCATTGCGCGCCACCAGCAAGACCGACAAGACTGCCCAGAGCTGGCGGCTCGCTTAAGCACCCACGATGTGCCGCACCATTTGGCTCAGGCCATTGCCCAGCAAAGCCAGCCGCAGGTGATGGTGGTGGTGGACTGCCTCACCCTATGGCTGACCAACTGGCTCATGCCTGCTGATTTAAGTCCACCTGAGCATTTCCCTGCAGCCCAATCCGAACTGTTGGTTGTGCTGGCAAAGGCTAAAGGCCCCGTTGTGTTGGTCAGCAATGAAATTGGTTTGGGCGTGGTGCCGATGGGTGAGCAGGTGCGCCACTTTGTGGACGCCTTGGGTGTTTTAAACCAGAAGGTGGCAGCGGTGTGCCAGCGCGTGACCTTTATGGCTGCGGGTTTGCCGATGGCGCTTAAAGCCTAAGCACTATGCGGACCCTCATGCTTTTAGTTTGTGCACTTGCTGCGCAGCTATGGGTTCCAGCTGCAAGTGCCCAAGGCATTCGTGTGCAAGACGACCGTGGTGTGTCCGTGCAGTGGGCTCAAGCCCCGCAGCGGGTGGTGAGCTTGTTGCCTTCGCTTACGGAGTCGGTCTGCGCTTTAGGGGCTTGCGGACGTTTGGTGGGGGTCGACCGGTACTCCAATTTCCCCGATCAAGTGCGCCAACTGCCCCAGTTGGGTGGCGGCCTAGACCCTCAGTTGGAGCGCGTGGTGTTGCTCAAACCCGATGTGGTGTTGGTGGCTTTGGGCACGCGAGTGGTAGAGCCTTTGCAACGCTTGGGCATACCCGTGTTGGCCTTAGACACCCAAAACATGGCCGATGTGGAACGCGTGTTGCGCTTGCTGCAACAAGTCTTAAATTCTGGCAACGCCGACTCGCTGATTAGCACCATGCACGCCGATATTCAAGCCGCCGCAGACCGCGTGGGGCCATTGCAACCCAAGCCCCGCGTGTATTACGAAGTCAGCCCTGGGCCTTATGCGGCGGGCCCGGCCTCATTTATGGGGCAGTTGCTCAGCCGCTTGGGCGCGGACAACATTGTGCAAGTGTCGCTGGGGGCTTTTCCTAAGCTCAATCCCGAGTTTGTGGTGCGGGCCAACCCAGACCTCATCATGATTCATGAGGCGCATGCGGCGGGCTTGGCGCAGCGCATGGGCTGGAAATCCATCAAAGCCTTGCAAACCCATCGGGTCTGCAAGTTCACCCCCCAACAGTCTGATGTGCTGGAGCGGCCCGGACCCCGAATGGGGCAGGCCGCCCACCTGTTGGCCGATTGCCTCTTGGCTCAAGCTAAGCCTAAGGCCAGCCAACATCCGTGATATCCAAATCACCCATGACCCCCACCTCACCTCATAACCCCGCGCCCTCGCTGTGGCGGGCCTTGGGCTTGCTGATATTGCTTAGTGTGGGGGGGCTGTTGCTCAGTGTGGGGGTTGGGCCTGACATAGGGCTGGACTTTGGGAGCATGGGTTCAGATCCCGCAGCGCTGCAAATCGTGCAAGACATCCGCCTGCCCCGAGGACTAGGGGCTTGGTTGGCGGGCGCTTTGTTGGGCTTGTCTGGAGCTTTGGCACAGGCTGTGTTTAGAAATCCCTTGGCCGACCCTTACCTATTGGGCAGTGCATCGGGCGCGGCCTTGGGGGTGGCTTGGAGTTTGGTGGCTTGGTCCACCCTTTCTGCAGCAGCGGGAGGGGTTTTAACTTGGGGCGGCATCTCTATCAAGCTGGGCATGACAGGCGCTGCTTTTTTAGGGGCGCTTGGCGCGGTTCTGCTCACGGTAGCGCTGGCGCATGGGGTGCAGCACACGCTGCGCTTGTTGCTCGCTGGCGTGGTGGTGGGCGTGGTGCTGGGGGCTTTGAGCTCTTTGCTGATGCTCATCAAGCCCGAAGCCTTGCTTCGCATGCAGTCGTTTATGTGGGGCAGCACCACCTACCTCGATTGGTCCGACTGCGGCTTGATGGCCTTGGTGTGGGTGGTGTGCTTAAGCCTGGCGGTGTGCTTGGGCCGCCCATTAGATGCCTTGAATTTAGGCCAAGACGCTGCCCAAAGCTTGGGTGTCCCTGTAAGCCGCGTGCGCGCTGCCTGCGTGGTGCTGTTGTCTTTGGCCACCGCCACGGCCGTGGCTCAAACGGGTTTGATTGCCTTTGTGGGCTTGGCCGCGCCGCACATGGTCAAGCGCTGGTTGCCGGTGGCCTCTAGGCCTTGGTTGGTGCTGTCTGCAGGCATGGGGGGCGTGTTGCTGCTGTTGGCCGATGTGCTGTCGCGCGCCCTCATAGCCCCTCAAGAACTGCCCGTGGGCATCATGACGGCGGTTCTGGGCGGCGGCTATCTGTTGTGGTTGATGCGCCGCCCCGCATCCTTGGGCTGACATGAACATCTTGCACACACTAGGGCTTACGGTGCAGTTGGGGCAGGGGCCCCACACCGCTTTGCAAGATGTGTCGGTGGACATTCCCCAAGGTCGCTGGACGTGTGTGGTGGGCCCCAACGGGGCGGGCAAATCCACGCTTTTAAAAGCCATGGCGGGCTTGTTGCCCACGCAAGGTTCGGTGTGGCTGCAGGGGCAAGACATTGCCCAAGTTTCAGCAGCCCAGCGCGCCAAGCAATTGGCTTGGTTGGGGCACATGGAAGCGCCATTGCTAGACCTTCGGGTGCGCGACGTGGTGGGGCTGGGCCGCCTGCCGCACTTGGGCTGGTGGGGGTCTTACACCCCGCAAGACCTGCAAGCCATAGAGGCTGCCATGGCGCAGATGCACGTCGATCACATGCGCCACACCCTATTGGGTGAACTTTCGGGCGGGGAGCGCCAGCGTGTGTCGTTGGCCCGTGCCTTAGCGGTGCAAGCACAAGTGCTGTTGATGGACGAACCCTTAGCCAACCTAGACCCACCGCACCAAGTGCAATGCTTGCAAACCCTGCAGCAACTGGTGGCACATGGCGTTACGGTGGTCACGGTGCTGCACGACATTCATTTGGCACTTTACGCCCAGCATTTGGTGGTGTTGGAGCAGGGCAAGGTGGTGTGCCAAGGTGCCAGCCAAGACACCCAAGTGCACCAGCACCTCAACCAAGTGTTTCATGGCTGTTTGGACATTCGCCAGGTGGGGGTGCAGTGGGTGGCCTTGCCTAAGCTGTGACATGATGAAGCGCACCGTTGAACCATGCTGTCCCCCCTACGATGTTGAGCCCCATACCTGAACTTGCCACCCCCCAGCAGCGCCAGCACGTGCAGCGGCTGCTGGACCGCAAAACCAAACCTCTAGGGGCTTTGGGCCGATTGGAGGCCCTGGCTCTTCAGCTGGCGTTGATTTTGCAAACCGACAAGCCGGTTTTAAGCCAACCGCAACTGGTGGTGTGTGCCGCCGACCACGGTTTAACGGCCCAAGGCGTGTCGGCCTACCCCAGAGAGGTCACCGGGCAAATGGTGGACAACTTTTTAGCCGGTGGAGCAGCGGTGAGCGTGCTGGCCCGCCAACATGGTTTGGCCCTTACCGTGGCCGACTGCGGTGTGAACCGGCACTTTTTGCACGACGCTCCCGAACCTGCTGACCAGCTCACGGAGTTGAATGTGAGTTTTAAGCCGTGCAAGGTGCCGGGGGCCGAGGCTGGCACGGCCGACGCCTCTTTAGGTCCGGCCATGACCCCCACCCAATGCGCGGCTGCCGTGTCGCAAGGCCAACAACTGTTGCGCCAACTGCCGGGCAATGTGGTGCTGCTGGGCGAAATGGGCATAGGCAACACCTCCAGCGCAGCCTTGCTGCTGTCCAAGCTGGGGGGCTTGGACATAGAGCGCTGTACCGGCAGCGGTACGGGTTTGGATGCCCAAGGACTGGCGCACAAACTTCAGGTGTTGCAGGGTGTGCTGGAGCGCCATGCGCAGGCGCACACCCCTATGGACGTGCTGGCCGCCATGGGCGGCTTTGAAATTGCCACCTTGGTGGGCCTGACTTTAGAGGCCGCCGCCCAGCGCCGCGTGGTGGTGGTGGATGGCTTTATCACCAGTGCTGCGGTGCTGGTGGCGCATGCGCTGCAACCTCGGGTGTTGGACTACTGCGTGTTTTCTCACCTGTCGCAAGAGCGCGGCCACGCCTTGATGCTGCAAACTCTGCAAGTGCAGGCCTTGCTTCAGCTGGACTTGCGTTTGGGCGAAGGCTCGGGCGCGGCGTTGGCTTGGCCGCTGTTGCAATCGGCCTGCAGCATTTTGAGTGACATGGCCAGTTTTGACTCTGCTGGCGTTTCTGAAAAATTACCCAACCAAGATGCATCTCATTAAAAACTTTCTTACCGCGGTTCAGTTTTTCACCCGCATTCCCATTACCGGCGCTTTAGGCGACAGGGTGGGCTACAGCGCTCAGCAGCTGCGTGACAGTGCGGCCCATTTTCCGGGTGTGGGCTGGTTGGTGGGGCTGGTGGCAGCGGGTACGTTTGCCTTACTTTCAGAACTGTTGCCCGACACCACAGCGGCAGGTGTGGTGGCCGCTTTGCTCAGCACCGTGGTGACCGTGCTGTTAACGGGCGGCTTTCATGAAGACGGCCTCAGCGATTGGGCCGATGGCATGGGCGGCGGCACGTCGCGCGAACATATTTTGAGCATCATGAAAGACTCCCGTGTAGGCGCCTTTGGGGTGCTGGCGCTGGTGTTGGTGCTGATGAGCAAGGTGGCTTTGTTGGTGGTGGTGGCCGACTTGGATGTGGGCTTGGCTTGCGCGGCCTTGTTTTTGGGGCATGTGTGTTCGCGCGCGTTTCCGCTGCTGATCATCCGGTTGTTGCCGCACGTGGGCGATGCCACGGCTTCCAAGTCCAAACCCTTAGCCGACCAAATCACCTGGGTCAACCTGGTTTGGGCACTGGTCTGGGTGCTGCTGGCCTTTGGTTTGGTGCAGTGGGTTTTGCCCGAAGCGTCTTGGTGGACGGCGGTGCTGGCCAGCGCCGTGGCGTGGTGGTATATGCGGCGGCAGC
>CAMAWQ010000052.1 GCA_945862005.1 Hylemonella gracilis
CATTGAGTTGTGCAATCCAGCCTACGGTTCTGGCCAAGGCAAAAATGCCGGTAAACAAGTTGACTGGAATACCAATGGCGCGTTGCACGATGCCGGAATAAAAGTCGACATTGGGGTAGAGCTTGCGCTGTACAAAGTAATCGTCTTCCAGGGCGATTTTTTCTAGTGCCATAGAAAGTTTGAACAACGGGTCGTTTTCGAGGCCCAGTTCAGCCAATACCTCTTTACAGGTTTCCTGCATGAGTTTGGCGCGGGGGTCGTAGTTTTTGTACACGCGGTGTCCAAAGCCCATCAAGCGAACGCCGGAGTTTTTATCCTTGACTTGATTCATGAACTCGCCCACTTTATTTAATCCACCGCTGGCCTGAATTTCTTCGAGCATGTTCAGACAAGCTTCATTGGCGCCGCCGTGAGCAGGGCCCCATAGGCAAGCCACACCGGCTGCAATGGCTGCAAAAGGGTTGGTGCCAGAAGATCCGCACAAACGCACGGTGGACGTGGACGCGTTTTGTTCGTGGTCGGCGTGCAAGATAAAAATGCGGTCCAAAGCCCGTTCCAAAACGGGGTTGACCACATATTCTTCGCATGGGTTGCCAAACATCATGCGCAAGAAGTTACCAGAGTAGCTCAGGTTGTTTTGCGGGTACATGAAGGGCTGACCAATGCCATATTTGTAGGCCATGGCTACCAATGTGGGTAATTTGGCTATGAGCCTGATGGCCGAAATATCGCGATGCTGGGCGTTGGTGATGTCCGTGCTGTCATGGTAGAACGCAGACATACCACCAATCAAACCTGTCAACACTGCCATGGGGTGAGCATCTCGACGGAAGCCACGCAAAAAGAACTGCATTTGCTCGTGCACCATGGTGTGGGTGGTAACCAAGCGGGTGAATTCTGCTTTTTTCTGCGCGTTGGGCAAATCTCCGTACAAAAGCAGGTGGCAAGTTTCCATAAAGTCGCATTGAGTCGCCAATTGCTCAATGGGGTAGCCACGGTAGAGCAATTCACCTTTGTCGCCATCAATATAGGTAATGGCAGATTGGCAAGATGCGGTTGACAAAAAACCAGGGTCGTAAGTGAACATGCCTGTTTGGCCGTACAACTTGCGAATGTCAATCACATCGGGGCCGACGCTGCCCTGATAAACGGGCATCTCCATGCTCGGGGAGTTGTTACTGAACGACAGGGTGGCTTTGTAATCTGCAAGTTTCATGGTGGCCCTTTCATTTGGTTCTTAACATTTCTAACACTTCATACACAGCATCTTCAGCAAGATTCGGGTGCCCTTCAGCTCCCATCTCTTCAAGCGACTTGCGGCCCAAATGGAGATCCAGCAAATCGTTGTCACTCAAATCCATGAGATTCAGCAAAGCTTCTGATTGACGAACCGTCAAAGAAGCTTCGTGACGTTTGAAAAACCGCTCAATGAACAAGTCGTTTTCTTACAGACCGCGGCGACAGCGCCATCTCAGCTTGCTAAAGCTCGCAGCGTCTATCAGAGGGTCAGAGTTCACAAGTTCATCCGCTTATCCCGCGCCCTTAAATGGCGCGGGCAACCATCATTTCTTTGATTTTTCCAATCGCCTTGGTGGGGTTGAGGCCTTTGGGGCACACGTCCACGCAATTCATGATGGTGTGGCAACGGAAGAGGCGGTAAGGGTCTTCTAGGTTGTCCAAACGCTCGCCAGTGGCTTGATCACGGCTGTCGGCAATGAAGCGATAGGCCTGTAACAGGCCAGCGGGGCCCACAAATTTGTCCGGGTTCCACCAAAAGCTCGGGCAGCTGGTTGAGCAGCTGGCGCAAAGAATGCACTCGTACAACCCGTTGAGTTCTTCTCGCTCTTCTGGGCTTTGCAAACGCTCTTTTTCGGGCGGAACGTTGTCGTTCACCAAGTACGGCTTGATTGAGTGGTACTGCTTGAAAAACTGAGTCATATCCACAATCAAGTCCCGCACCACAGGCAGGCCGGGCAAAGGCTTTAGCACAATGGTTTGAGGCAGGGTGAGCAGATTGGTCAGGCAAGCCAAGCCGTTTTTGCCATTGATGTTCATAGCGTCTGAGCCGCAAACACCTTCGCGGCAGGACCTGCGGTAAGAGATTGTGGGGTCCACCGCCTTGAGTTTGATCAAGGCATCCAACAACATTCGCTCATTACCTTCGAGTTCAAGCTCGATGGTTTGCATGTAAGGTTTAGCGTCTTTCTCAGGGTCGTAACGGTAGATCTGGAAGGTGCGTTTTTGCATGATGGGACCTCGTAAAGGCTTGAATTAAATGGTGCGAATTTAAAAAGTGCGAACTTTGGGCGGAATAGAGTCCACCGTCAGCGGCTTGAGGTTGACGGGCTTGTAGGTCAAGCTGTTGTTTTTGCTGTGCCAAAGCGTGTGCTTCATCCACTCTGCGTCGTTACGGCCCAGCGGGGTGTGCGGATCGTCAGCAGGGCGCTCGTAGTCGCTCACGGTGTGCGCACCACGGCATTCTTTACGAGCAGCGGCTGATTCCATGGTGGATTGAGCGCATTCAATCAGGTTGTCCACCTCTAAAGCCTCAATCCGTGCGGTATTGAAGACTTTGGAGTTGTCTTTCAGGCCAATGTGATTCACTCGTTCGCGCAAATCGGCAATTTTCTTCACGCCTTCATCCATGCTGGCTTGAGTACGGAATACCCCCGCATGCAACTGCATGGCGGCACGCATGTCGTTGGCCACGTCCTGCGAGTATTCGCCCGACACGGCGGAGTCCAGGCGCGCTAAGCGTGCCAAGGTTTGATCCGCAGCATCTTTTGGTAGCGGCTTGTGAGATTTGGTACGGCTGGCAAATTCCACCACATGGTTGCCAGCAGCGCGGCCAAACACCAACAAGTCCAACAAAGAGTTCGTGCCTAAACGGTTGGCGCCGTGAACGCTCACACAAGAGCACTCGCCCACGGCATACAAACCGTTGACCACTGCGTTGTGATCGTTGGCGGTTTGGGTGACCACTTGACCATGCACATTGGTAGGTATACCGCCCATTTGGTAATGGATGGTCGGCACCACAGGAATGGCTTCTTTGGTGATGTCCACATTGGCGAAGTTGACGCCAATTTCATAAACGGAGGGCAAGCGCTTGTGGATAGTCTCGGCGCCTAAGTGGTCCAGTTTGAGAAGCACGTAATCTTTATTGGGTCCGCAGCCTCGACCCTCTTTAATTTCTTGGTCCATAGAGCGGGACACAAAGTCGCGCGGGGCCAAGTCTTTCAGGGTGGGGGCGTATCGCTCCATAAACCGCTCGCCATTGGAATTAAGCAAAATGGCGCCTTCGCCGCGGCAGCCTTCGGTCAATAACACGCCTGCGCCCGCAACGCCCGTAGGGTGGAACTGCCAGAACTCCATATCTTCTAATGGAATGCCCGCACGCGCTGCCATGCCCATGCCGTCGCCGGTATTGATAAAGGCGTTGGTAGATGCTGCAAAAATACGACCAGCACCACCAGTAGCGAGCATCACGGTTTTGGCGTGAAGCACGTGCAGATCGCCCGTCTCCATTTCAAGGGCGGTCACACCCACCACGTCGCCCTCTGCATCGCGAATGAGGTCTAAGGCCATCCACTCTACAAAGAAGTTGGTTTTGTGCTGAACGTTTTGCTGGTACAAAGTGTGCAGCATGGCGTGGCCAGTACGGTCAGCAGCAGCGCATGCACGTTGAACAGGTTTTTCGCCATAGTTGGCCGTGTGACCACCAAAGGGGCGTTGGTAAATGGTGCCATCGGGGTTGCGGTCAAACGGCATGCCCATATGTTCAAGGTCGTACACCACCTTGGGCGCTTCGCGGCACATAAACTCAATGGCGTCTTGGTCTCCCAACCAGTCGGAGCCCTTGATGGTGTCGTAGAAGTGATAGTGCCAGTTGTCTTCAGACATATTGCCTAAAGAAGCACCAATACCCCCTTGAGCAGCCACAGTGTGTGAGCGGGTCGGAAATACTTTGGAAAGCACCGCAACATTGAGACCAGCGCGAGCCAGCTGCAGGCTTGCACGCATGCCGGAGCCTCCCGCGCCAACGATGACAACGTCAAACTTACGGGTAGTGACGGGGTAAGACATAAATCAGAGCCTCCAGAGAACTTGAATGGCCCAACCGGTGCATGCGACCAACCAGACGATGGTGAACACCTGCAGCGACAGGCGAATGGAAATAGGTTTGATGTAGTCCATCCAGATATCGCGCATACCTACCCACACGTGGTAAGCCAGAGCGATGATCACGGTGAAGGTGATGACCTTCATCCACTGCTTGGCAAAAATGCCTGCCCAAGCTTCGTAAGTGATGGGCCCGGAGATCAATAGAACTTGGGCCAGTAACAAAAATGTGAAGAGAACCATCAAAACTGCAGTGATGCGCTGGCTAAGCCAGTCGCGCAAGCCATAGTGCGCACCTACCACCACACGTTTGGAACCGTAATTGACTGACATGATGTGTTCCTAGTTAGTAAAGACCAAACAACTTGGCGCCCAGTGCCGCAGTTAGCAGCAAACTCACCATCAAGGTGGCAATGGCTGAGCTGCGACCGAACTCTTTACTGACGGCATGCCGGGCATCCATCCAAAGATGGCGCAAACCCGCCGTAATGTGGTGCAGATAGGCCCAAATTAGGGCCAGCGCCACCAATCTAAAAAACCAACCTGGAACCCAGCCCAATCCTGCGTTGAAAACATAGGTGAACTTGGCGTAGGAATATTCAGAAGTGATCGAAGTGTCAAACATCCAGATGATGAAGGGCAACAGCAAAAACATCAGGGCACCGCTGACGCGATGAAGAATGGACACCCAGCCTGCTGGTGGAAGGCGATAGGTTGGGAGATCTTTGAAAGCGTTGATGTTTCGAAATTCTGGCCGTGTGGGCCGGGTGGGGGAGGCAACTTCTGACATGAATAGGGTCTTTCTTTAGGGGGTAACCACTAACAAACCTGACATGAATGAACCAAAAATTAGTGCGATCAAAGCTTCAAACACCTAGGCTTGATGCAATTGAACCCAATAACGCAGCGGATTCTATTGCAATGCAGCAACTTTTGTATCGGGAGGATCGATAGCCGGACAATTCGACAAAAGTTATGGTTTTTTTCATCCCAACTCGTTCCGATAGTGGTGGTTTTGAGTGAGGTACAGGCCTTGCCTGAACTCCATCGGGAAGTCTTGATAACTGAATGCGGTGCGCTCCACGCTCAGCAGCGGGGTGTTTGCTCCTAATTTAAGGAGGTCCACTTGGGTGGGGTTTGGCAATACGGCTCGAATGTGCTCAACCGCCCGCACCATACGCACGCCAAAATCTGCTTCAAACATGGCGTACATGGGAGCATTTGAATTTTGCAAGGTTTGCAAGCTCAAGCCTTTAAAAGCGGAAGCAGGTAGCCAAATGTCTTCCAAAATGGTGGGAGTGCTTTCTGCGGATGAATTCCCAAGGCTCAGAACCCGCTGGATGTAAAACACTTGGTCTGAAGACTTCAGGCTTAGTGCTTTGGCTATGCCCGAAGGTGTCCGCTGTTTTTTGCATACCAACACCCGCCGCTGGGTGCCAACCTTTAAATCGGATTGAGACGTGCTTTCAGCCGGGTCGGCCACAAGCTTTAAAAAACGAAACTGGACTTGTTGTTCCGCATGCGTGGCCACAAACGTGCCCCTGCCCTGGCGGCGGGTAAGGTGGTTGTCTTTGGTCAAGGCATCTAATGCTTTGCGCACAGTGCCTTGACTCACTTGGTAGCGTTTGGCCAATACGATTTCGCTTGGGATCATTTCCCCAGGTTTCCACTCCGCAGATTGCAGACTTTGCAAAATCAAATCTTTAATTTGCGAATAAAGCGGGCTGAAAGCTGGGGTGAGCATGTTCAAGATGGGCTCGAAATGTGAATAATTTATGTCACCATATTATCTTATATAAGACATAAGACAAAATCGTGTATCCACATTTTCAGGTTAAACTGACTAAAGAAATTTTGATTTTTTACCCACCTTCTGGAGTTTTACATGAGCAAGAAACCTGTTCGCGTTGCGGTTACTGGTGCCGCGGGTCAAATTGGATATGCCCTTTTGTTTCGCATAGCCTCAGGCGAAATGCTGGGTAAAGATCAGCCCGTCATTCTTCAGTTGCTTGAGGTGCCAGCAGAGGGGCCACAAAAGGCGCTCAAGGGCGTCATGATGGAGTTGGAAGACTGTGCTTTTCCTTTGCTGGCAGGTATGGAGGCCCATGGTGACCCCATGACAGCGTTCAAAGATGCCGATTACGCGTTGTTGGTAGGTTCTATGCCACGCAAGGCGGGCATGGAGCGTGCTGAATTGCTCGCGATCACTGGGCAAATTTTCATTGGTCAGGGCAAGGCGCTCAACGCTGTGGCCAGTCGTGATGTGCGCGTGTTGGTGGTGGGTAACCCTGCCAATACCAATGCCTACATTGCTATGAAGAGCGCTCCAGATCTTCCCAGCAAAAACTTCACAGCCATGCTGCGCCTTGACCACAACCGTGCAGCCAGCCAAATTGCTGCCAAAACATGCAAACCCGTAGCTGACATACAAAAATTGTGCGTTTGGGGCAACCATTCGCCCACCATGTACGCCGACTATCGTTTTGCAACCATTGATGGCGCTAGCGTAAAAGACTTGATCAACGACCAAGAGTGGAACGCCAATACCTTTTTGCCTACAGTTGGCAAACGTGGTGCGGCCATCATTGAAGCGCGTGGATTGTCTTCGGCGGCATCGGCTGCCAATGCCGCAATTGATCACATGCGCGACTGGGCATTGGGCACCAACGGCAAGTGGGTCACCATGGGTATCCCCTCAAGCGGCTTGTATGGCATTCCCAAAGAAGTGATGTTTGGCTACCCCGTTGTTTGCGAAGGCGGCGAATACAAAGTGGTGGAGGGCTTGTCCATTGATGAGTTCAGCCAATCTTGTATTGATAAAACCCTTAAAGAGTTGTTGGACGAGCAAGCTGGTGTGAACCACTTGCTGTAAACATCAGCACCAATTGATCTTTCCATATGGGTGAGCACCACCACCTGACTGGCGTCCACCCGCGACAAGTGTTGCTGGGCGCTCAGGCTGCGACTGGGGTTTTGCCTGTGTGTGACCACTACAGCGGCGTCGAGCCCAGAATTCGCAAAAGCCTGCAGCTGCAAGCCGAGCTCATGGCCGAGTTTGGGGCTTGTGTTTTCGATGCCACCTTAGATTGCGAAGACGGTTCTCCGGTTGGCGGAGAGTTAGACCACGCCCAAATGGTGGTGGGCCTTCTCCGAGAAATCCACGAGCAAGATCGACAAAATCAATCAGCCCACATTGACACTGGCTGGCGCAGAACAGGTGTCCGATTTCACCCTGTAGAGCACCCTGCTTTTGAGTCAGATGTGGACATCATTGCGGGCACTGCAGGAGCATTGCTCAGCCATGTGATGGTGCCCAAAGTGGAGTCGGTTGCCGATGTCGATCGGGCCGTCCTGGCGATAGATGCCGCTATGGTTCGGGGCCATCAAGTGCGCAAGGATGTGTTGCCCTTGCATGTCTTGCTGGAGTCCTCGGCTGCGGTGCATCGGGCTTTTGATATTGCACAGCACCCTAGGGTTCAGTCCATCAGTTTCGGTTTGATGGACTTTGTGTCTTCCCATGGTGGTGCGATTCCTGAATCGGCGATGAGGGTAGAGGGCCAAAATTCATCCCAAGATTTGGGGCAATTCAGTCATCCCTTGGTGGTTCGAGCTAAATTAGAAATTGCTGCAGCGTGTCACGCGCATGGCAAGGTGCCTTCTCATTGCGTGGTGACCGAATTTGCCGACGTGCAGGCCATGCGGTTGGCCGCCCAGCGGGCTTGCAGAGAGTTTGGCTACACCCGCATGTGGAGCATCCACCCCAGCCAAATCCGTCCTATTTTGGAGGCCATGGCCCCCACGGAAGCAGATGTTGAACAAGCTGCTGCCATTATTGAGGCCGCTGCAACGGCTCATTGGGCGCCCGTGAACTATAAAAACCAATTGCATGACCGTGCCAGTTACCGTTATTTTTGGCATATTTTGGAGCGCGCACACTTAACAGGTCGTGTGTTGCCCAACTCTATGTGGGCTTACTTCAATACACAGCCCAATCCGACCCACTAAAGGAGCCAGCATGCAAAATGTTTTTTCTGTCCGTTCATTGGGTGACCTAACTGGCTATCGTGATGCCTATGCTTTTAGGTTGAGCACGCTGGTTGGCTTGGCGCTGGGCTTGATGATCGGCTTGGCGTCTTTCCAGACGCATGCTCAAACCTCAAGCACTCCGCCCCAAGTGAAGTCAATGGGCAAGTCTGCTGAGGTTGCCAAACGCAATACGGGTGGTGGCGCTAAGAATCCACAGGCAAACAAAACCGCTGGCGTTCATGATGCGGCTCATTTGGTAAATCTTCCGGTGCTTACAAATAATCAGCTGGAGCTGGCGCAGCAGGTTCTACTTGGCCTAATGCCTTGCGAGTTGGGTGCCTCGGTGTGGGTGCAAGCGTTGCCGCAGGCTGCGGGTTATTTTCAAATCCACTTGGGCAAGCAGCGTTTTGTGCTGGCCCCGGTGGAAACCTCTACAGGCGCTTTGAGGCTAGAGGACCCCAGTACGGGTGCTGTGTGGCTTCAGCTTGCTAATAAATCGATGATGATGAACAGCCGATTGGGCAAGCGGGTGGTGGACGAGTGCATGAGTCCATCGCAAACTCAAGTGGCTCTTGCCATGGAAAAAAATCCACCCCCTTCACTGTTGGAGCCTCTCTCGCCTCCCAAAAATTTGCAGAATTCTTTCGCTCAACAAGATTCGCAGAATTAACCCCCCGCTTTTATTAAGTCATTCACAGGAGTTCTTATGTTGCAAACCTACCGTACCCATGTCGCCGAACGCGCTGCGTTGGGCATTCCTGCCTTGCCTTTAACGGCCAAGCAGACCTCTGAATTAATTGAATTACTGAAAAATCCACCCCAAGGTGAGGAAGCCTTTTTGCTCGACCTGATCACGCACCGCGTGCCGGCTGGTGTGGACGATGCCGCCAAAGTCAAAGCAAGCTACCTGGCCGCTGTTTCGCACGGCACCGAGGCTTGCTCCTTGATCAGCCGTGCCAAGGCCACCGAGTTGCTGGGCACCATGTTGGGCGGATACAACCTTACCCCCTTGATTGATCTGTTGGACGATTCTGAAGTGGCTTCTGTGGCAGCAGAGGGCCTCAAGAAAACTTTGCTGATGTTTGACCAGTTTCATGATGTGCAAGAAAAATCGCAAAAAGGCAATGCGTTTGCCAAAGCGGTGGTTCAAAGCTGGGCCGATGCCGAGTGGTTTACCTCGCGCCCTGAAGTGCCCCAGAGCTTGAAGCTCTCGGTGTTCAAAGTCACCGGCGAAACCAACACCGATGACTTGTCCCCTGCACCTGATGCCTGGAGCCGCCCCGATATTCCAATGCATGCGCTGGCGATGCTCAAAAACAACCGCGACGGCATCACCCCAGAAGAAGACGGTAAGCGCGGTCCTATCAAGTTCATTGAAGACCTGCGCGCCCGTGGCAACCTGGTGGCCTACGTGGGTGATGTGGTCGGCACAGGTTCTTCCCGCAAGTCGGCCACCAACAGTGTGCTGTGGTTTACCGGCGAAGACATTCCCTTTGTGCCCAATAAGCGTTTTGGTGGTGTGTGCCTTGGCTCCAAGATTGCGCCTATTTTTTACAACACCATGGAAGACGCGGGTGCGCTGCCTATTGAGCTTGAGGTGAGTCAGATGAATATGGGCGACGAAAGTGAGTTGCGCCCTTACGAAGGCAAGGCCCTCAAAAACGGCCAGGTGATTGCCGAGTTCACCCTCAAAAGCGATGTGCTGCTGGACGAAGTGAGAGCTGGTGGCCGTATTCCCTTAATTGTGGGTCGCGGTTTGACTTCCAAAGCCCGCGAAGCATTGGGTTTGCCACCCTCAACCCTATTCCGCCTGCCTGACAGCCCACTCGATTCCCAAGCTGGCTTCACTTTGGCGCAAAAAATGGTGGGCCGTGCATGCGGTTTGCCAGCGGGCAAGGGCGTGCGCCCAGGCACCTATTGCGAACCCAAAATGACCAGTGTGGGTTCGCAAGACACCACAGGAACCATGACTCGAGACGAACTCAAAGACTTGGCATGCCTGGGCTTTTCATCCGATTTGGTGATGCAGTCTTTCTGCCACACCGCCGCTTACCCTAAGCCAGTAGACGTGAAAATGCACCACGAATTGCCGGAGTTCATGAGCAACCGTGGCGGAATTTCTTTGCGCCCGGGCGACGGCATCCTCCACAGCTGGCTCAATCGCATGTTGTTGCCGGACACCGTGGGTACAGGTGGCGACAGCCACACCCGCTTCCCGATTGGTATCAGCTTTCCCGCCGGTTCCGGTTTAGTCGCTTTTGCAGCGGCTACGGGCGTGATGCCTTTAGATATGCCTGAAAGTGTGTTGGTGCGATTTAAGGGCCAAATGCAACCTGGCGTGACGCTTCGCGACTTGGTGCATGCCATCCCCCTGTATGCCATCAAGCAAGGCCTTTTGACTGTTGAGAAAAAGGGTAAGAAAAACTTTTTCTCGGGTCGAATTGTTGAAATTGAAGGCCTGCCCAATCTCAAGGTGGAGCAAGCATTTGAACTTTCAGATGCGTCTGCTGAGCGCTCTGCTGCTGGATGCACCGTGCGTCTGAACAAAGAGCCGGTGATTGAGTACATCAACTCCAACATTGTGTTGCTCAAAAACATGATTGCGCAGGGTTACCACGACGCCCGTACCATAACCCGCCGAATCAAGGCCATGGAGGCGTGGTTGGCCAAGCCCGATTTACTAGCGCCCGACGCTAATGCCGAGTACGCGGCTGTGCTCGAGATTGACTTGTCTCAAATCACAGAGCCGATTGTGTGTTGCCCCAACGATCCAGACGACGCCAAAACCTTGTCGGATGTGGCTGGCTCCAAAATTGACGAAGTCTTTATTGGCTCTTGCATGACCAATATTGGTCATTTCCGCGCCGCTTCCAAGCTGCTTGAGGGTAAGCGCGACATCCCCGTTAAGTTGTGGATGGCCCCTCCCACCAAAATGGACGCCCATCAACTTAACGAAGAAGGACACTACAGCGTGTTTGGGGCCGCAGGGGCACGCATGGAAATGCCGGGTTGCTCTTTGTGCATGGGCAACCAAGCACAGGTCAAAGAAGGTGCGACGGTCATGTCCACCAGCACACGCAATTTCCCGAACCGTTTGGGAAAAAACACCAATGTGTACCTAGGCTCTGCAGAGCTCGCGGCAGTGTGCTCTAAGCTGGGCCGCATTCCGACTCGTGAGGAGTATTTAGGCGATATGGCTGCTCTAAACGCCCAGGGCGACAAGATCTACAAGTACATGAACTTCGATCAAATCGAAGAGTACAAAGAGGCCGCTCAGGCAGTTGTCACGACCTGAGGTTTATTGACTGATCAGCCTGGCCTCTTCCACCTGCCACTCAAAGTAGCGTTGGAAGCTGAAGGCCAGGCTGGACATCAACACCGTGGTGCCCACCAAAAGGCTAAAGGCCACTACGGTGATGGTCAGCCAATTGGTATGCCCGGCAGGGGCCTCACTGGGTTCTGTAGGGTTGAACTTGGCATTCCATTTGGCTTTGTCCATCAGCCCGTAGACGATAGCGTTCAATGCGCAAGCAGAAATGGTGAAGCCCAGCAAGGGAATCAGCACCCAGCTGATAGGGTCGTCTTGTCCCAAATCACGCATGCGTTCTAAGCCGTACCAACCCAATGCCGTGGGTATAGGCAAAAACCAACCCAGGCTGTCTTGAAAGCCATACAAATAAAAACGGTGTAAGCCCAATGGCCCCGTTAAAAATGCCAAGCAGGTAGCCAGAGTTTTGTTTTTCATGCGTTGGATTGTCGTACTTATGTCCAATCATTTGCAGAGTGGCTATAATTTGTCCCTTTCGGTGTGTCGCTGGCCGGGTGGCTTTAGCGCGTGTCTCAACACCGAGCCTGTATGAATGTTCTCAATATTGAGAGCATTTACCACCCAAAGGATCCAATATGGTCGTCATTCGACTCTCACGCGGCGGCGCGAAGGCCCGTCCTTTTTTTAACATTGTGGTTGCTGACAAGCGCAATCGTCGTGATGGGCGCTTTATCGAGCGCATCGGATTTTACAACCCCATTGCAGCTGGCGGAGAAGAAAGCATTCGTATTGCTCAAGACCGTTTGAGCTACTGGAGAGGTGTGGGCGCGCAAGCTTCCCCTACTGTAGAACGGCTTATCAAGCAGGCCGCAGCTAAGGCGGTCTGATTCTGGCGCTAGAAGCTGCAGAACTTCCAGAAGACGCCATTGAAGTCGGGCGGATTCTGGATGCTTGGGGGGTCAAGGGTTGGATTAAGGTGCTGCCTTACAGCGCCCAACCTGAGGCCCTTTTTTCATCCAAGCGTTGGTATTTAAAGCCCTCCGAGCGGGGAGCTAAAACTTTTGAGGGCACCTTGCTGCTCCCTATTTCGCAAGCCAAAGACCACGCAGATACCGTCGTGGCATCTTCCCATGACATCCCTGACAGAACGGCGGCAGAGGGCCTTAAGGGCGCACGCATCTTTGTGGCGAGGTCGAGTTTTCCAACAGCTGCCAAAGATGAGTACTACTGGGTTGACCTGATGGGGCTTCAAGTGATCAACCGGCAAAAACTGCTCCTAGGTACGGTGGTAGACCTGATGTCTACGGGTCCCCAAACTGTGC
>CAMAWQ010000053.1 GCA_945862005.1 Hylemonella gracilis
ATCATGAAGTACACCGGCCTGACCCGCCGGCCCTTGTTTGTGCCGTCGGTGGGCAATTTCATTCAGGGCATGCTGGTGCAACTGCCACTGCACCTGGACACACTGCCCGGCCAACCAAGTGCGCAAGACCTGCACAACGCATTGGCCAAGCACTACGCGGGCAGCGAATGGGTGACGGTGGAAACCGTTACGCCCGACCTGAAGCTTGACGCAGTTGCCTTGGCCGATACCAACAAGCTGGAGTTGCGCGTGTTCGGCAACGATGCGAAGGCGGATGGCTTTGCGCACGCTGTGTTGGTTGCCCGCTTGGACAACCTGGGCAAAGGCGCCAGCGGCGCTGCGGTGCAAAACCTCAAGCTGATGTTGGGTCTTTAAACGGGGCTTTTGTAGACAAGGCGTAGCGAATCGCCTCGCCCGAAAACCCGCGGCTGGCTAAAAAACGGGTTTGTTTGGCGTGCTCGGCTGGAGTTTGCGGGGCACTGCCAAATTTTTTCAGCCACACGCCCCGCGCCCGCTCGGGCTCGCTGGCTTTGAGGTCCTGCAGGGTTTGCCGCACCAAGCCGTCGTCCAGCCCTTTGGATTTGAGCTCATGATGGATGCGGGCTTGGCCTAATCGAGAGGCTCGCTGGTGCACCACCGACTCGGCCACCCGCGCTTCGTTGATAAAGCCCTTGGCCTGCAAGTCGTCCAGCGCGCGCTTGAGGTCAGACGCAAAGTCTTCGGGGGCTTGCGCGTCTGGCTGGTAGCGCTGGAGCTTGCGCTCCAGCTCAAAACGCGAATGTTCGCGGCGGCTCAGCAAGCGCAGCGCCCGCCCTTTGAGTGAGGGCTGGGTACTTGACTTCAAGTTTGACATTAGGCCGGTGCTTTTTCAGCCTTTTTGCTGGCCTTGGGAGTGGCTTGTTCTTCTTCAGGCTTGCTGGGGGCTGGCGCGCCGGGCTCTGCGCCGCGCAGGGGAATGCCCAAGGACTCGCGCACTTTGTTTTCAATTTCGACCGACAAGCTGGCGTTTTCACGCAAAAACTCACGGGCGTTGTCGCGGCCTTGGCCAATTTTTTCGCCGTTGTAGGCGTACCAGGCACCCGATTTTTCGATGATGCGGGCGTTGACGCCCATGTCGATGATTTCGCCTTCGCGGCTGATGCCCTCGCCGTACAGAATGTCAAATTCTGCGGTTTTAAAGGGCGGTGACACTTTGTTTTTGACGACCTTGACCTTGGTTTCATTGCCAATGGCTTCTTCGCCTTTTTTGATGGTGCCGGTGCGGCGAATGTCCAGGCGCACCGAGGCGTAAAACTTCAGCGCATTGCCGCCGGTGGTGGTTTCGGGGCTGCCGAACATCACGCCGATCTTCATGCGAATCTGGTTGATAAAGATCACCATGCAGTTGGTTTTTTTGATGCTGGCGGTGAGCTTGCGCAGGGCTTGGCTCATCAGGCGGGCTTGCAGGCCGGGCAGGCTGTCGCCCATTTCGCCTTCAATTTCAGCCTTGGGCGTGAGCGCGGCCACCGAATCCACCACAATCAGGTCCACCGCGCCGGAGCGCACCAGGCTGTCCACAATTTCTAGGGCCTGCTCGCCGGTGTCGGGCTGAGAGATCAGCAGCTCTGACAGGCTCACGCCCAGCTTTTGGGCGTATTGCACATCGAGGGCGTGTTCAGCGTCCACAAAGGCGCAGGTGCCGCCAATTTTTTGCATTTCGGCAATCACTTGCAAGGTCAGGGTGGTTTTGCCGGACGACTCAGGGCCGTAGATTTCCACCACACGGCCGCGGGGCAAGCCGCCCACGCCCAAGGCAATGTCGAGGCCCAGTGAGCCGGTGGACACCACCTGAATGTCTTCAATCACCTCGCCCTCGCCCAGCCGCATGATGGTGCCTTTGCCAAACTGTTTTTCAATGTGGGCCAGGGCTGCTTGCAGCGCTTTAGATTTTTCAGATTGCGCCGCAGTTTGAGCTGCAGTGAGGGGGATGGTACTGGGTACTTTGGTGTGGACTTCCATGAATATCTCCTGAGTTAAAACGTCGTAAGCTGGATGCTTGAACAGTAGTTTATGGGGCGGTTGATTTTGATTCAAGCGTTATTTGGTCATCTTGGTTTACTATTTAGACTTTCATGCAAGCGACCCTGACTGCACCCCCAACTCATGAAGTGGCCGACACCGGCTGGCGGCAAACCCATTTGGGGCGGCTGCTGGGCCACGCCATGCGCCGCTTTGACGCGCGGGTGCTGCACCTGATGGCGCACGACACCGAGGTGCCGCTGGCGCTGTCCAACCTGGCTGCGCGCGGGCAAGTGAGTGCGGCGCACATCCACATCACACGGCACCTGAGCCTGAACGGCTCGCGGCTGGTGGACTTGGCCGAGCTGGCGGGCATGAGCAAACAAGCCATGGGCAAGTTGGTGGACCAATGCGAGGCCTGGGGGCTGGTGACGCGCGATGACGACCCGCTGGATGGGCGCGCCAAGTTGGTGAGCTTCACCCGTGATGGTTTGACTTGGCTCCAAGCCTTCGAGCGGGCCGTGCTGCAAGCCGAGGCCGAAATGCGCGAACACATTGGCGCGGACGTGGCCACCGTGATTGCCCTGGGGCTGGAGGCCTACGGCTCTGGCTCCTAGAATCGCGCACAGGAGAGACCACGCGCGACCTCGCGCGTCACATTTGACCCATTCTGAAAAAGGGCGGCTATGAGAATTTTGATTGCAGAAGACGATCAGGTGCTGGCCGACGGCCTCATGCGCAGCCTTCGCGGCTCGGGTGCGGCGGTAGACCACGTGGCCAGCGGCACCGAGGCCGATGCTGCGTTGCTGACCAACACCGAGTTTGACCTCATCATCCTCGACTTGGGTCTGCCCAAAATGCATGGGCTGGAAGTGCTTAAACGCCTGCGCGCGCGCGGCTCCAGTCTGCCGGTACTGATTCTGACGGCCGCCGACAGCGTGGAAGAGCGCGTCAAAGGCCTGGACTACGGCGCCGACGACTACATGGCCAAGCCCTTTAGCCTGCAAGAGCTGGAAGCAAGGGTGCGCGCACTGGTGCGCCGAGGCAACGGCAGCACCACCAGCTTCATCAAACATGGCCCGCTCACCTACGACCAAGCAGGCCGCGTGGCGACCATCGACGGCAAGATGGTCGAACTCTCAGCCCGCGAGCTGGGGCTGCTGGAGGTGTTGCTGCAGCGCGCCGGGCGGCTGGTGAGCAAAGACCAACTGGTGGAACGCCTGTGTGAGTGGGGCGAAGAGGTGAGCAACAACGCCATAGAGGTGTACATCCACCGCCTACGCAAAAAAATAGAAAAAGGTCCGATACGTATTGCCACCGTGCGGGGCTTGGGGTACTGCCTAGAAAAAGTTGCCGGATGAAGCTGTTTCAGCGTGAGCAGCGCTCGCTGTTTGGCGAGATTTTGGATTGGATGCTCACGCCCCTTTTGCTGCTTTGGCCAGTCAGCTTGGTGCTGACGTGGCTGGTGGCCCAGAACATTGCAGGCAAGCCGTTTGACCGTACGCTGGAATACAACGCCAACGCGCTGGCCCAACTGGTGACCGTGAACCAGCAACTGGTGCAGTTCAACCTGCCCCTGTCCGCCCGGGATCTGATGCGCGCCAGCGACACCGACTCGGTGTACTTTCAGGTGGTGGGCCACCGCGGCGACTACCTGAGCGGCGAGCGCGACTTTCCGCCACCACCCGAAGACGACACCGCACAAGCCGGTGAAGTGAAGCTGCGCGACGACACTTACCGCGGCATGGACATTCGGGTGGCCTACATGTGGGTGCCGCTGAGCTTACCGGGCGACCCCTTGGCGCTGGTTCAGGTAGCCGAAACCCTAGACAAGCGCTCGCTGTTGACCGCAGAAATTATCAAAGGCGTGATGCTTCCGCAGTTTGTGGTGCTGCCGCTGGCAGTGCTGCTGGTGTGGCTGGCGCTGATTCAGGCCATCAAACCCTTGCACCGGCTGGAAGAGCGCATACGTGCGCGCTCCCCAGACGATTTAAGCCCCCTGGAGGCGCGCACCGTGCCCATGGAAGTGGCGCCCTTGGTGTCTTCGGTCAATGATTTGTTGCTGCGCCTGCAAGACTCCATGGCCACACAAAAGCGCTTTTTGGCCGACGCCGCCCACCAGCTCAAAACCCCCTTGGCGGGCTTGCGCATGCAGGCCGATTTAGCCCAGCTTGAAAGCACCAGTACCGAAGAGCTAAAACAGTCGCTGCGCCAAATTGGGCGATCCAGCATTCGCGCCACCCACACCGTGAACCAATTGCTGGCCTTGGCACGCGCTGAAGGGGGCGCAGCCGCCATGCAGCGCCAGGCCTGCGACTTGGCGCGCCTGACCATGGAGGTGGTGCAAGACAGTGTGCCCCGCGCGATTGAAAAACACATCGACCTGGGCTTTGAAGGCGCGCAGCCCGGCTCGGCGGGCGTCATGCTGGAGGGCAACCCCACCTTGCTTAAAGAACTGGTGCGCAACCTGGTGGACAACGCCCTGAACTACACCCCCTCCACGCCCAAGCGGCCCGGCGTGGTGACCGCGCGGGTGCTGACCGATATTTTTGGGCAAGTGGCCGTGCTGCAGGTAGAAGACAACGGCATTGGTATTGCGGCAGCCGAACACGACCTGGTGTTTGAGCCCTTTTACCGAGCGCTAGGCAACGAGGCCGACGGCTCTGGGCTGGGTTTGTCCATCGTGCGGGAAATTGCCAATCAACACCAAGCGCACATGACGCTGCTAGACGCCCGACCCGGGGCCAAACCGCCGGGCTGCTTGTTCAGCGTGCGGTTTAGGGCTTTGCCCCTGCCGCCTCAGAAGGGGAACACTCCGACCACTTAAGGCCCAAGCCCTCCAGCGGCTTGCGCCAATCGGGATTCATGGCGGCCACGACCACGCGCTGGCCTTTGTAAGCGTTCATCCACTTGATGACGCGCGCCAAGCGCAGGCCACGGCGGTTGAGTTGGTTGAGCTCTTGGTTGGCTTCGGCCTGGCTTTTGAACATGCCCACCGAGATGCCGGGCGACAAATCGGCATCGTCGAGCACCACAAACTTGAGCTCCATTTTTTCAAGCTGGGCGGTTTTGCGCTCCAGCGCGTCTTCGCTGGCAAAGCGCCCTAAATAAATGATCCAACGCTCGGGCTCGGTGTCGACCACCCAGTTCCAAGCGGTTTTGGGTACCTCCGCCAGTCCCTCCAGCTGCTGCCGCACGCTGGCCACGCGCGCCTTGGTCAAAACTTGCGACTGCATACACGCTAGCGCTACCGGCTTGGGTAGCGTTTTCGCGGCCGATGGGGGTGCAGGTGTGGGCGTGGGCGCGGGAGAAGTTGCGATGGTTGGCGGGGCTTCTGATGGCTTGACTGGCGCTTTGTCTCGGTTGATGGGTTGAGCGGAAGGTGGTGTCACGGCTGGAGCGGCGGGTGGTGCAGGTGTTGCTGGAGGTGCGGTCGGCTCAGGCGTGCTGGGTTCTGGAGGTCTGGACGTAGTCGAAGTCGGTTCCTGAATTGAGCTTGCCTCTGCACTAGGTGCTTGGGATACGGAAGGCGGGGTGGTTGACAGGGCGACAGGGGTGGGGGGAGCGGCAGAAGTTGAGGCAGGGGGGGCAACAGGGATGCCATCGTTAACGGGCACCGCGCTCACCACCTTCAAGGCGTCGGGCTGAACCTGGGCTTTCAGACGCTGCGGCTCAGAAGGGTTAGCAGGCGCCCAACCCCAAAACGCGCCCCACCCTTGGGTATAAGCCCAGTACACACCATTGGCCAGCACCAACACCAGCACCAGCGCTTTGAATATGTTTGGGATGCGCTTAAGTAGCACCCTGTTCTCCCTTGTTCGACCTCAACGTCACCTCTGAGCTGCGCACCTCTTGCAGCCCCTGGGGCGTTTTGATGAGCAACGCGCCCTCGGCATTCACTCCGCAAGCTAAGCCGGTTACATCGCCAGCGTCACCCGTCCGCACGGCTGCAGCCATACCTTGACTCATGCTAGCAGAGGTGCGGGCTGCTGTGGGGGCTCCGGGGCGCACCGTGACTTCTAAGCCCGCCAAGGCGTCTCGGGCCAAAAACTCGTCCACAAAAGGCGCAAAACCCTGAACACGAAACTGCTCTAGAGCCTGCACCAGCACAGGGATGATGCGTTGCAGCGCACCTGCGGCGTCTAAACGCGGTGCAAGGTGTTTTTCTTGACAGTCTTGTTCTATCTCTTGCAAACTGACCGGGTGCGTGTGCAAGCCTTCAGACGACCTGGGAAACACGTTCAGGCCCACGCCGATGACCACATACAGCCCAGCACTCGGGTAGCTACCTGCTTGGGGCATGGGCGTGGTTTCAATCAGAATGCCGCCCAACTTGCGGGCGTTCCACCACAAGTCGTTCGGCCACTTCAAGCGGATGCTGGGGTGCAAACTGCGCGCCACCGCCACGCCCACGGCCAAAGACAGGCCGCTCAAAGCTTGGCCAGAGTGCCAAGGCAAGCCCAATGAAAACGTGAGGTCGCGGGCTTCGGGGCTACTCTGCCACGTGCGGCCCAATCTGCCCCGCCCTGCGGTTTGGTGTTCGGCCACCAACAACACCGGATCGCACCCACCTGCACGGGCGCGACGCATCAGCTCGCTGTTGGTGGAGTCCAGTTCGGGAAGGACCTCTGCAGTGAAGCCAGGCCAAACCGGCACCACCTGTTCCCAAAGCGCCTCTAGGGGCCAACGCAAGCGTGGAGGGTTCAAGGCAACAGAAGTAAACGGGGTTAAGAAGATTTTTTGTCTTTTTTGCTTTTTTTGTGCTTCTTGTCTTTACTGTCTGACTTATCCGCTTTTTTAGACTCTTTGGTTTCCTTGGATTTTTTAGGTTCCTTAGATTTCTTCGACTTTTTCGGCTTGTTCTTTTTAGAGGGCTTCTCGTCGTCTTTGGGGGCCAAGAGCGTACCGCGGCAGAGCTTGGAGCCACACCAGCACGGGTACTCGGCCAGCAGCTTCTTGGTGTAAGGCTCGTCAATCATTAAGCCGTAGTCGTAGTTCAGCTCTTGACCGGCTGCAATGTTGTGCAGGGTTTTAATGAAAATGCGGCCGCCTTGCTCATCAGCCTCGCAGTTGGGCTCGCAAGCATGGTTGATCCAGCGAGCCGAGTTGCCACCCACCTAGCCGTCAATAACGTGTTGGTCGTCAATGTGAAAGTAAAACGTGTGGTTGGGGTTGGCGGGGTCGTGGGGGTGACGGCGCTGCGCTTCGTCCCAGCTGATGACTTCACCCGTGTACTCCATGACCAACTCGCCCTCGGCCAAGTCCACCAAGGCAAACACCCCGCGGCCGTGCACGCCCGATTTACGCACCTGTATGCGCCGCACCGGAGCTTTGGGTGCGGGCTTGAGGGCCACTGGGTTGGTGTCAACTCGGGGCGCAGGTGGTTTGGGGGTGGATTTGGTCACGTCAAAAAAATTTGTTAATGTGAATTCGTAGGTGCGCGCGTGCACAGGTGTGCGTGCGTACATGTGCGCGTACGCGCGAGATGTCAAGGGATTGTAGTCAGATGAAAACATTGGTCATAGCCGAAAAGCCCTCTGTGGCGCAAGACATCGTGCGCGCACTCACGCCGATGGCGGGCAAATTTGAAAAGCACGACGAGTTTTTTGAGAGCGACACCTACCTGGTTTCCAGCGCTGTAGGCCATTTGGTAGAGATTCAGGCACCCGAAGAATTTGACGTCAAACGCGGCAAATGGAGTTTTGCCCACCTGCCCGTGATTCCGCCGCACTTTGATTTGAAGCCGGTGGACAAGACCAAAACCCGCCTGAACGCGGTGGTCAAGCTGGCCAAGCGCAAAGATGTGAACGCACTTATAAATGCGTGCGACGCGGGTCGAGAGGGGGAACTGATTTTTCGCCTGATTGAGCAATATGCCGGTGGCGCCAAGCCGCTGGGCAAGCCCGTCAGCCGCCTGTGGCTGCAAAGCATGACGCCCCAAGCCATACGCGACGGGTTTGACCATTTGCGCAGCGACGACCACATGAAACCGCTGGCCGACGCCGCACGCAGCCGCAGCGAAGCCGACTGGCTGGTGGGCATCAACGGCACGCGGGCCATGACCGCCTTTAACTCGCGCGATGGCGGGTTTTTTCTGACCACGGTGGGCCGAGTGCAAACCCCCACCTTGGCGGTGGTGGTGGAACGCGAAGAGAAAATTCGCAAATTCATCAGCCGCGACTATTGGGAAGTGCACGCCACGTTTGCGGCCAATGCGGGCACCTACGCTGGCAAATGGCTCAACCCGGGCTGGAAAAAATCGGCCCAACCCTTAGGGCCTGACGGCCATCCTGATGCCGAGCTGCGTGCCGACCGGCACTGGAACGCCGCCGAAGCCCAAGCCATTGCCCATGCGGTGCAAGGTCAACCTGGCACGGTGAGCGAAGAGAGCAAGCCCACCACTCAAGCTTCTCCAGCCTTGTTTGACCTGACCAGCTTGCAGCGCGAGGCCAACGGCAAGTTTGGGTATTCGGCCAAAACCACGCTGTCTTTGGCGCAAAGCTTGTACGAAAAGCACAAGGCCCTGACCTACCCGCGAACCGACTCGCGCCATTTGCCAGAGGACTACGTGCCGGTGGTCAAGCAAACCTTTGAAATGCTGGCCGATTCGGGCATGAACCACTTGGCGCCGCACGCGCTGACTGCCCTAAACCAAGGCTATATCAAGCCCAGCAAGCGTATTTTTGACAACGCTAAGGTGAGCGACCACTTTGCCATCATCCCCACGCTGCAAGCGCCCAGCGGCTTGAGCGAAGCCGAGCACAAGCTCTACACCTTGGTGGTGCGCCGCTTTATGTCGGTGTTTTTTCCGAGTGCGGAATACCAAGTCACCACCCGCATCACCACGGTGCAAACGCCCGCTACGGCCCATGCCTTCAAAAGCGAGGGCAAGGTGCTGGTCAAGCCGGGTTGGTTGGCCATTTATGGCAAAGAGGCCGACGAGGAAGTGCCGGCTGGCGAAGAATCTGGCAAAACGCTGGTGGCGGTTCAGGCCGGTGAAGCCGTGCTCAACCAAACCGCAGAGCCCAAAGCCCTGAAAACCCGCCCCCCCGCACGCTACTCCGAGGCCACCTTGCTGGGCGCCATGGAGGGTGCGGGCAAAGCCATTGAAGACGATGAGCTGCGTGAAGCCATGCAAGACAAGGGGCTGGGCACACCGGCCACGCGCTCGAGCATCATTGAAGGCTTGTTGGCCGAGAAGTACATGCTGCGCGAAGGCCGCGAGCTGATTCCCACAGCCAAGGCTTTTCAGCTCATGACGCTGCTGCGCGGCTTGGGGGTCGAAGAGCTTTCTCGCCCCGAACTGACCGGCGAGTGGGAGCACAAGCTGGCCCTGATGGAGCGCGGGCAGCTGTCGCGCGAGGCCTTCATGCTGGAAATTGCCGACATGACCGAGCGCATGGTGCGCAAAGCCAAAGAGTACGACCGCGACACCATTCCGGGCGACTACGCCACCTTGGCCAACCCCTGCCCCAATTGCGGCGGCGTGGTGAAAGAAAACTACCGCCGCTATGCCTGCATTGGCAGCGCCAATCCTCCAGAAGCATCGGGGGGAACCTCGGCGGGCGACTCTGCTGGCTCTGCACAAGATGCCGGTTGCGGCTTTTCGTTCACCAAAACCCCGGCAGGCCGGGCGTTTGAGTTGCCCGAGGTGGAGGCCTTTTTACGCGACAAAAAAGTGGGGCCGCTGGAGGGCTTTCGCTCCAAGGCTGGCTGGCCCTTTACTGCCGAAATCGCCCTCAAGTTCAGTGAGGAAGACCGCAACTGGAAACTGGAGTTTGATTTTGGCGACCCCTTGGCCGACGCCGAGAGCGGCGAAATCATGGACTTTTCAGCAAGCGCGAACTTGGGGCCCTGTCCCAAATGCGCCGCGGCAGTGCATGAGCTAGGCAAAAACTATGTGTGCCAAAAGTCAGTACCTACTGCTGAGCAAGCCACCCCCAGCTGCGACTTCAAGAGCGGCAAGGTCATCTTGCAACAGACAGTGGAGCCCGAGCAAATCAGCAAATTGCTGGCCACCGGTAAAACCGATTTACTGGACAAGTTTGTGTCCATGCGCACCCGTCGCCCCTTTAAAGCGTTTTTGGCTTGGGACAAAGACGCGGGCAAAGTGAGCTTTGAGTTTGAGCCGTCCAAATACCCTGCACGCAAAACTGCCGCTAAGTCAGCAGGCAAATCTGCCGGAACCGAGGCCTTGACCGCCGCCAGCAAGGCGGTGGCTCAAGCCGTTGGAAAGACTGCGGCCAAGACCACGGCAAAAAAAGTGGTCAAAGCCGTAGCTAAGAAAGCTGCCTCAAAAGCCCCACGCAAAACCAGTACGGCTGCGGGCAAGCAGCCCAGCGCGGCTTTGGCCGGGGTTATTGGGAGCGCGCCCGTAAGCAGGCCCGAGGCCATCAAAAAAATGTGGGAGTACATCAAGGCTAAGGGCCTACAAGACGCCGCCGACAAGCGCGCCATCAATGCCGATAGCGCACTGCTGGAGGTGTTTGGCAAGCCCCAAATCAATATGTTTGAGCTCGCGGGCTTGCTGGGCAAGCACTTGGCTTAAAGCAAGCTAAAGCCAAGCTTATGGCCTGTGTGGTGGCTTACCCCAGAAGCACCGAGCAGCCTATGCCGCCCGGAATGTTGCGGGTTAAGCCTTGATAGCCGAGCTGTTTGAAGCAGCTTGAGTGGTTGCACCCGTTGTGGCGTCTTGGCTCGAGCCTGGGTGGGCTTGTGAGGCTTGGCTACCAGAGGATTGACCAGAGACTTGAGCCGGAGCTTTCATGCGCAAAGCGTGCTGAGCAGGCAAGCGGATGACGGTTTTGAACGCTGTGCCGCCATGGGGCTCAGTGCGGTCAGCCAGCAGCAGCTCGATGCGGCCGCCTTCGGCCTCTAAAAAGCCCTTGACGGCATCCATACCCACACCACGGCCAGACACAGAAGTGACGGCGGCGGCGGTGGAGAAGCCTGAGGCAAAAATCAACTGCGCCAGCTGTTGCGCGGGCAACTCGTTAGCGGATTTGATCAGGCCTTTTTCTAGGGCTTTTTGGGTAATGGCATCCAAGTTCAGGCCGGCGCCGTCGTCACTCAAAATCAGCTCCAAATGTTGCTCGTCCAAAGAGGCAGCCAGCTCTATGCGGCCCGCAGCCGACTTATTGCGCTCGGTGCGCAGTGCGGTACTTTCAATGCCGTGGTCAAGTGCGTTGCGATAAAGGTGCATGAACACATTGCGCAGGGTGTCGCACAAATGGTTGTGCACACGAATGTCTTGGTCGTACACCACGCACACGGGGGCTTCTTTGCCCAGCTCTTTAGCCAAAGATGGCAAAGACTCAATCACGCTGTTGACCACCTCGTTGACGGGCTCGGTGCCAATCATGGCCAGTGTGGCGCAGGCTTTGTCAATGGCTTGGGCCATGGCCTGGGGGTCTTGGCCGTGGTTGGCCTTCAAGAACGACAAGGCGCGGTTGATTTCTTCGCGGTTGATCGACATGTTGGCGTCGATCGGGCCTTTGCGGCCAGCAGATTTGCGACCCAGCTTGTTTTCGCTGATTTGGGCGTAGCTGTTGACGGCTTCGCACACCAAGTCCAGCTCGTGGTTGAGGCGCTCGTTGGGCCAAGCCATGTCGGGCGCTTGGCGCAGATCGTCGTAGGTTTGCTCGCACTCGTGCACCACATTGGTCAGGCCCAACAAGCCGTAGGTGCGGGCATTGCCTTTGATGGTGTGCATGTTGCGAAACAGCAGGCCAATGATTTCGGCGCGCAGGGGTGCGGCGGGCTCTTGGCCACACTTTTCCAGCAACTGCTGGTTTTCTTCCACAAAGTTCAGGGCGTTGATGATGAACTGGCTGAACTTGTCGGCCGGCACGGCCAAAATTTCGCCAATTTGCGCCAGCTCGCGTTTTTGCGCTTCGGCGGCTTTGGCCAGCGCGCGCATTTCGGTCACGTCACGCACGCACAGCATCAGGCGCTGGCAGATGTTGTGCTCATCGGTAATGGGCGACCACGACAGCTCCAAAATTTTCACACGGCCGTCGGGCATGGTTTTGTCGATTTCTCGGGGCAAAAGGTGCTCGTTGAATTCAAAGTTCATCAGGTCTTCGCCAATACAGGCGGCCACGGTGGCATCGAGCTGGCTCATCAGGTCTGAGCCCAGGGTGGTGTTGGCAAACACCACTTCAGTCAGGTCGCGCCCGGCAATTTGGTCGGTTTCGAGCAGGGTTTCCAGGTAATCAGAGTACTCGTGGTGGATGCGCGCGCCTCTCACGAGCGTCAAAATGCCCTGAGGAATGTTGGCCAACATGGCGTGGATGTCGGCGGTTTTTTGACGCACCAGCTCAGCTGACTCTTCGATTTTTTCTACCATCACGTTAAACGCCATGATGGATTTGCCAATTTCATCTTGGCGCTTGACTTCCAGACGCTGCGAAAAGTCTTGGCTGACCGCAATTTCGGTCATTTTTTGCTCCATGTCGCCA
>CAMAWQ010000054.1 GCA_945862005.1 Hylemonella gracilis
TGCTCGGAAGGCAGTGTTAAAACTCATTGCTCCAGAGCCGTAGCAACCCTCAGCAAAGCATTGAAACTCAAAGGAGTCCGCATATGAATAACACGACTAAATTGCAAGCTGCCGATCAGTTTGGAATGCGTTTGGCCGCACGCCTGAACGACGCCGCACAAGACGTACCCCGTGATATTGCCGAGCGCCTTAGAGCCAGCCGAGTGCGTGCCCTCGACCTGTATCCAGCCAATATACAATTGGCTTCAGCAGTTTCAGCACAACAAGGCCAAGCCGCACTCCATTTGGGTGATTTTTCGCAGCACACGTTTTGGCCCAAATTGGTGTCTTTAATTCCCCTGCTGGCCTTGGTAGCGGGTTTGGTGCTGATGGACGACTTCAGCGACGACTTTTTAGCCCAAGACTTGGCCGAAATTGACTCCGCCATTTTGGCTGATGACCTCCCTCCCGCCGCCTACACAGATCCCGGTTTTGCACAGTTTCTTAAAACCCGTCTGGACGTGACTCTTCCGGCCAATTAAGCTCTGCCCAATAACTCTTTTCGCACCTCAAAGCCCCATGATTTTTCATAACCAAGCAGCTCACCAGGCTCCATCGTTGGGCTCGGTGTCAATCATGGTTTTACCTTGGGCGCTGGTTTTTGGATTGTTTTTAGTTTCACCGCAAGCATGGGCTCAAGCAGGCGGTATAAGCAACACCATCGGCACAGGAATTAGCTCATTGCCTGCTGCTAATTCTTCGACTGCTGCTCCAGCACCATCCGCCTTGTCAATTGAACCTGCTGCTGCGGATAGCTCAACCCTTAGCCCTTCGGCAGACTCGGCTAACCCAGTCAACCCAATTGGCCTTTCCAGCCAGAACATCACCATTCAAAATGCATTTGCGCCTTTGCCTGCGGATGCAGCTGTCAGCAAAACACCACCTGCAGCCAACAACAAGCCCCGTTGGCAAGATTTATCTGCCCCACAACAAAAAGCTCTGGCACCCCTTGCGGAGCGATGGGCTGACATGCCCTTGGTAAGCAAGCGCAAATGGCTTGAGATGTCGAAAAGCTTTGACAAGCTTTCAGCTGCTGAACAAGAAAAGTCTCACTTGCGCATGAGCGAGTGGGTGGCCCTGAGCCGCAAAGAGCGCACACAAGCCCGCTTGAACTTTGTGGACAGCAAATCCATGGACTCCCAACAAAAATCGGCTCATTGGCAAGCCTATCAAGAGCTTTCTGATGAAGAAAAGCGCAAGCTGGCTCAAGCCTCACAAATCAAACCTACGGGCGCCACCACGGTGAAGCCGCAGGGCAACACCAAACTCGCAGAACCCATGACCACGCGCCACTCCGCCAAAACCGACGACACCAAGCGCTCGGTCCCGGCCCTGCAAAACAACACCCTGCTGCCAAAGCCCGCTTCTGCTCAATAATCTGTTCATTTGCAATGAACAGCTCTTTCCCTACGCCTCTATATCTTGCACCGCCACTGCCGCGCCGGATGGCATGCTGGTTTTACGAGGGCATGCTGTTGTTTGGTGTGGTGTTCATTGCCGACTACCTCTTTAGCGCGCTTACGCAAACCCGACATGCGCTAGATAACCGCTGGGGCCAGCAAGCGTTTTTGTTTCTCATACTGGGCATTTACTTCACCTGGTTTTGGTCCAAAGGCCAAACGCTCGCCATGAAAACCTGGAACATCCGGGTGGTGGACCGTCAAGGTCAACCGCTCACTCAACAGCGCGCGCTGGCTCGCTATGTGTGCTCTTGGCTTTGGTTTTTGCCCCCCTTGGCTGCTATAGCTCCATTTGCCTTAAGTGGTCCAGAAATCGCGCTGCTTGTGTCAGGCTGGGTGTGGGTGTGGGCGCTGTTGGCTCGGTTTCATCCGCAGAGGCAGTTTATGCACGATGCCATGGCAGGTACCCGCTTGGTGGACGCTCGCACATTCACATCCCCCACATGAAGCCCGCATTCAGCGTGTGCGTTTACTGCGGCTCCAAACCCGGCCTAGAACCGCAGTTTGCCCAAGTGGCCCAACAGGTCGGCCAATGGATTGGCGAGCATGGCGGACAACTGGTGTACGGCGGCGGCAAAGCAGGTTTGATGGGCGTCGTAGCTGAAGCCACCATAGAGGCGCAAGGCCGGGTGGTAGGCATCATCCCCAAAGCCCTCATGGAACGTGAAATGGCCTTTACCCAATGCCAAGAACTGATCGTGGTGGACACTATGCACGAACGCAAACGCCTCATGGCAGAGCGCTCCGATGTTTTTATGGCCTTGCCCGGGGGTATTGGCACATTAGAGGAACTGTTTGAAGTGTGGACTTGGCGTCAACTGGGCTACCACGACAAGCCCATAGGCATCCTAAATACGGCGGGTTACTTCAACCACCTGCTGGCTTTTTTAAAAAGCAGCATGACACAAGAACTGCTTTCTGATTGGCAAATGAACTTGGTACAAATTGATGAGTCGCCACTGGCGCTTTTACCTGACTTGGTGCAAAAAGCCGGGTTCACGCCCGAGCCACGTTTGCAACAGATTTAAGAGTCGGCTGCACACAGCCGCCTGACTTTAGATCGCCGCTTCGTCCTGTTCGCCCGTGCGAATACGGATAACACGCTCTACGGGAGTGATGAAGATTTTGCCGTCGCCAATTTTGCCGGTTTGGGCCGCTTGCATGATGGCGTCCACACAGCGCTCCACCAAATCGGATTGAACCACCACCTCAATTTTCACTTTAGGCAAAAAGTCCACCGCATACTCTGCGCCTCGGTACAGCTCGATATGGCCTTTTTGACGTCCAAAGCCTTTCACCTCGGTCACTGTAAGTCCGGTCACGCCACACTCTGCCAAGGCTTCGCGCACCTCTTCGAGTTTGAAAGGTTTAATGATGGCGGTGATTTGCTTCATGCTGGAGTCTCCTAGTTTTGGACTGAACCTTGGTGAATCAAAACTTGACCATCAAGCCCTGAATTTGTTGGTTATAGGATAACGCCAATCCTTACCAAAACTGCGGTGCGTGACCCGAATGCCCAAGGGCGCTTGTCTGCGTTTGTATTCATTGATTTTGATCAAACGAGTCACCTTGTCCACATCTTCAGCTTTCAAGCCGCTGGCCAGCAGACTTTCAATGGACTCGTCGTTTTCCATGTAGCGCTCCAAAATCTCGTCCAAAACCTCATAAGGCGGCAGACTGTCTTGATCTTTTTGGTCAGGGCGCAGCTCAGCGCTGGGGGGACGGGTGATGATGCGTTCCGGAATGGGGTTGGCGCCTCGGCCATAAGGGTCATGCGCATTGCGCCAGCGTGCCAAATCAAACACCTGTGTTTTCACCACGTCTTTGATCACCGCAAAGCCTCCGGCCATATCGCCGTATAGCGTGCAATAGCCTGTGGCCATTTCGGATTTATTGCCGGTGGTCAGCACAATGCGCCCGCTTTTGTTTGAAAGCGCCATCAGCAATGTACCCCTGATGCGGGCTTGAATATTTTCTTCAGTGGCATCAAGCGGCAAACCTGCAAACTCTTTGGCAAGCGACTGGGTAAACGCTTCAAACTCCGGCAAGATAGAAATTTCATCGTACTGAACGCCCATACGCTGAGCCATATCGCGCGCATCCAGCCAGCTGATGTCGGCGGTGTAGGGTGAGGGCATCATCACCGTGCGCACCCGCCCAGGACCCAAGGCGTCCACCGCAATGGCCAACACCAAAGCCGAATCAATGCCGCCGGACAACCCCAACAAGGCGCCAGGAAATCCGTTTTTACCAATGTAGTCTCGCACCCCAAGCACCAAGGCATCCCATAAATCGGCCTCGCTAGACCTGGGCTGAGCCAACTGCTCCGGCAAAACATTAAGACTCAAGCTTGGCGAGGCTTGTACATGGGTCTGCTGCGCCTTTACATACATCAGGTGCTCTACAAAACTTGGTGCACGAGCCGCCACATCACCTTGGGCATTTAAGGCAAAAGAATGGCCTTCAAACACCACCTCGTCTTGTCCGCCCACCAAATGGGCGTAGATCAGCGGCAAACCACAAGCCAACACTCTCTGCCGCATCACAGTTTCGCGCTCCATGCCTTTGCCCACATGGAAGGGCGATGCGTTGATCACCACCAGCATTTCCGCACCCGCCTGCTTGGCCTTGAGAGCCGGTTCGTCAAACCAAGCGTCTTCGCAAATCAGCAGACCGACCCGGGTGCGCTGGCTATTTTGTTCGTCGCCCACCTCAAAAACGCACGAGGCTTGACCGGGCACAAAGTAGCGGCGTTCGTCAAACACCTGATAGTTGGGCAAATGTTGTTTGGCATAAAAAGCTACTACCCGACCTTCAGACACCACACTGGCCGCATTCACCAAGCTAGGGGCGCTTACTGAACGTGTTTTGGGCAGGGGGTTCTCACGATCCGCCCAAGCGGGGTGTCCCACCACCACACACAAATCTTTGAAGTCTTGCAAATCTTGCGCCACCTGCTGCAAGGCGACTTCGCAGGCCTGAATGAACACAGGCCGCAAAAAAAGGTCTTCGGCCGCATAACCGCAAATAGACAACTCGGGCGTTAAGACCAATCGGGCACCCTGAGCGTAGGCTTGGCGCGCTGCCTCCACAATTTTTTGGGCATTGCCAGTCAGGTCTCCCACCACAAAATTCAGTTGTGCAACGCAGGTGGTGAGGCTCATGGTGGGGTGACTCGGCTCAGAAAATGGTTGGCCCTGAAAGCCAAGGCAAAATGCGGTAGATCAATATGTTGGATTATGTCATTCAGGTCTCGCACCACCCCGACGCCATCGCGCCTGAAGCATGGAACCAACTCTTATCGCAGCAGCAGCTCCCTACGCCCTTTATGCGGCATGAGTACCTCAGTGCCTTGCACCACAGCGGCAGCGCGGTGCCCCAAACCGGCTGGACGCCCCATTTTGTAACGCTTCAACACCCGGTTACCAAGCTGCTGCTGGCTGGCTGTGCCCTTTATGCCAAAACGCATTCCTATGGTGAATACGTATTCGATTGGGCTTGGGCCAATGCCTATGGACAACACGGCTTGGCCTATTACCCCAAAGGTCTTATGGCGGTGCCCTTTACCCCTGCCACGGGCAGCCGCCTATTAGCTTCAGACGGCGCCAGCAGACGCGCTCTGGTACAAACCGTGCAACAACATGCAGAGCAGCAAGGCTGGTCATCGTTGCATCTGCTTTTTGGAACTGATGAAGATATTCAGTCTTGCACCGAAAGCGCCTGGATGACCCGCCAAACGGTTCAGTTTCACTGGGAAAACCACCTCCCTGACCAGGAAGAAGCGGACACTGAGCATTGGAAGCCGTTTGAAACATTTGATGGTTTTTTGGCATCCATGCGGCAAGAAAAGCGCAAAAAAATCAAACAAGAGCGACGTAAAGTGACTGAAGCTGGGGTGCGCTTTAGGGTGTTGGTCGGTCAAGACATCACAAGCGCTGATTGGGACTTTTTTTACCGCTGCTACGAACGTACATACCTAGAACACGGTAACGCGCCCTATTTGAGTCGAGCGTTTTTTCAGCACATGGCGCAAGATTTGCCTGAGCATTGGCTGCTCTTTATTGGAGAGCGCGACAATCGTCCCATTGCAGCCAGCCTGATTGGCATTTCAGAGGCACCCTCTTCCAACACCACAAGTATCAAAACCGCCTGGGGACGTTACTGGGGGGCTCTGGAGCGTGTGGACTGTCTGCACTTTGAGGCGTGCTACTACCAGCCGATTGAATGGTGCATTCAAAATCATTGGCACAGGTTTGAAGGTGGCGCGCAGGGGGAGCACAAATTAGCCCGCGCCTTGATGCCGGTAACCACCTCGAGCGTGCACTGGTTGTCGCACCCCGACTTCGCACACGCTGTAGCCCGTTTTTTAAGCAGGGAGCAAGAAGGTATTGCCAACTACGTGAACGAGCTGGAGCAACATGCCCCGTTCAAAGCTAACTAGTTGACGACGGACACCAGCAAACCCAGTTCGGCGCTAGACAGCATAGCTTCCATGTTCATCACAATCAGCATGCGTTCGCCCACATTAGCCAGACCGGTGATGAAACGGCCATCTAAAGCCGCATCAAACTGGGGGGCTGCTTTGATGGCCGAATGCGCCATGGTGACCACGTCCGACACCGAATCCACCACCACACCCACCATGGTGCCCTTGATGTTCAAAATGATGACCACGGTGAATTCGTTGTAGTCGGCCTTGGCCAAGTGCAGCTTCAAGCGCAAGTCAATGATGGGCACAATCACGCCGCGCAGGTTGACCACGCCTTTGATGAAGCTCGGAGCATTCACCATGCGGGTGGGCTCTTCGTAAGAACGAATTTCTTGAACCCGCAAAATGTCAATGGCGTACTCTTCTTTGCCAAGCCGCAGCGTCAAAAACTGACCTGAGTCAGCCAATCCCTTACCAGAATTGCCGCCGCGCGACAGGCTAGAGGAGTGGGCATGAGACGTTTGCATGAGAAGGATTCCTAGATTCGGTCAAACAAAATGATCATACACGGCGGCTATGAATACCAGCTTGGTTAAGCCTGGGCGATCAGACAGAACCCTTTGCCAAATGATTTGCATAAGCTGCCATGCCATCAGTAACTTCTTTTTTGGCCGCATCAGGCCCTTCCCAACCTAGCACCTTGACCCATTTGCCTTCTTCCAAGTCTTTGTAGTGCTCAAAAAAGTGGGCAATGGTTTTCAGGCGGGCGGGGTTCAAGTCTTCGGGTTTTTGCCACTGGGTGTAGATCGACAACAATTTGTCAATCGGCACGGCCAATACCTTGCCGTCTTGCCCGGCTTCGTCTTCCATTTTCAAAATACCGATGGCTCGGCAAGTCACCACCACACCAGGAATCAGGGGCACAGGCGTGATCACCAGCACGTCAACCGGGTCACCATCACCTGAAATGGTTTTGGGTACATAGCCGTAGTTGGTGGGGTAATGCATGGCCGTACTCATGAAGCGGTCCACAAAAATAGCGCCCGTTTCTTTGTCTACTTCGTACTTGATGGGGTCGGCGTTCATGGGGATTTCAATGATCACATTGAAGGCTTCAGGTGCTTTGGGGCCGGGGGTGACGTTGTCCAGTGACATAAAAGGGAAGTTAAAGGTTGAGAAAAAGATGAAAAAAATGATCTGTATCAACCTCAATTCTAATGACCCCAAGGGCATACCCTCTTGCGCTCGAGTGCCAGAGGCCTAGAGTGGGCCCGTTGGCCAATCGTCTCTTAATCCACTCCAAGTGAAGACGGACACGAGGAAGCAACGCAGTGGTGGCGGCACCTCGGCGTTGCCACCGTTTCGTTAGACATCACAGGAGTATTTTTATGACAGGTAACTCTGCGCTGATCTTGGCGCTGGTCTGCGGGCTGATTGCCGTGGTTTACGGCTTTTGGGCACGCAGTTGGATCTTGGCTCAAGACCCGGGCAACGCCCGCATGCAAGAAATTGCAGCCGCCATTCAAACGGGTGCCGCAGCCTACTTGGCTAGGCAATACAAAACCATTGCCCTAGTGGGTGTGGTGCTGGCCATATTGATTGGCGTGTTTTTAGATGGCCTAACCGCAGCCGGTTTTGTGGTGGGTGCGGTGCTGTCAGGGGCCTGCGGCTTTATTGGCATGAACGTGTCCGTCAAGGCCAATGTGCGCACGGCCCAAGCCGCTACCCGCGGTATTGGCCCGGCTCTGGACGTGGCCTTTAGGGGCGGTGCTATCACGGGCATGTTGGTGGTGGGCTTGGGCCTTTTGGGTGTGACCGGTTTTTACTGGTTTTTAACGGGTAATGCCCAGCCAGGCTCCAACTTGGCGCAAGTGCTCAACCCACTGATTGGGTTTGCATTTGGCTCCTCGCTCATTTCTATTTTTGCCCGCTTGGGCGGCGGCATTTTCACCAAAGGGGCCGACGTAGGTGCCGACCTAGTGGGTAAGGTAGAAGCTGGAATTCCTGAAGACGACCCTCGCAACCCCGCTGTGATTGCCGACAACGTAGGCGACAACGTGGGCGATTGCGCTGGCATGGCCGCGGACCTGTTTGAAACCTATGCTGTCACCCTGATAGCCACTATGGTTCTGGGCGCTCTTTTGCTTACCAACTCGGGCACCAGCGCGGTGCTGTACCCCTTGGCATTGGGTGCGGTGTCCATCGTCGCCTCCATCATTGGCTGCTTTTTTGTCAAAGCCAGCCCTGGCATGAAAAACGTCATGCCCGCGCTTTACAAGGGCTTGGCCGTTGCGGGCATGCTTTCGTTGGTGGCTTTTTACTTTGTCACGGCTTGGCTGGTGCCTGACAACGCCATTGCCGCTGCGGGCAGCCAACTTCGCCTGTTTGGCGCCACCGTGGTGGGCTTGGTGCTGACCGCCGCCTTGGTGTGGGTCACCGAGTACTACACCGGTACGCAATACCCCCCTGTCAAGCACATTGCGCAGGCTTCCACTACGGGGCACGGCACCAACATCATTGCGGGGCTGGGGGTATCTATGCGCTCGACCGCCTGGCCGGTGCTGCTGGTGTGCTTGGCCATTGGGGTGTCTTACCAACTCGGTGGGCTTTATGGCATTGCGGTCGCGGCCACGTCCATGCTGAGCATGGCAGGTATTGTGGTGGCGCTGGATGCCTATGGCCCCATTACCGACAACGCGGGCGGCATAGCCGAAATGGCTGAGCTGCCTAGCAGCGTACGCGATGTCACCGACCCGTTGGACGCCGTGGGCAACACCACCAAAGCCGTGACCAAAGGCTACGCCATTGGTTCGGCCGGATTGGCCGCTTTGGTTTTGTTTGCCGACTACACCCACAAGCTGGAAGCGTTTGGCAAGGTCATCACCTTTGATTTAAGCGATCCCATGGTCATCATCGGCCTGTTCATTGGCGGCCTGATTCCCTATCTGTTTGGCGCCATGGCCATGGAAGCCGTGGGCCGCGCGGCAGGCGCCGTGGTAGTGGAAGTGCGCCGCCAGTTTAAGGAAATTAAGGGCATCATGGACGGCAGCGGCAAACCCGAGTACGACACCGCGGTGGACATGCTCACGAGTGCCGCTATTAAAGAAATGATGGTGCCATCCTTACTGCCCGTGGTAGCGCCCGTATTGGTGGGCTTGATACTGGGCCCCGCAGCTTTGGGTGGCTTGTTGATGGGCACCATCATCACCGGCCTGTTTGTAGCCATTTCCATGTGTACGGGCGGCGGCGCTTGGGACAACGCCAAAAAATACATTGAAGACGGCCACCACGGCGGCAAAGGCTCCGAAACTCACAAAGCCGCCGTGACCGGCGACACCGTGGGCGACCCCTACAAAGACACTGCGGGCCCCGCCATCAACCCGCTCATCAAAATCATCAACATCGTGGCTTTGCTCATCGTGCCGCTGATGATGCATTTTCATGGCTGAAATGACGCCGTAGTCAACTTTGATAATTCACCCCCCCCCCGAAAGGGGGGGCTTTGTTTACAAAAGCAACTTTAAACTATAGGTGTCCGCCAAATAGACACAAGCAATTGGCCACAAATAGCGCGTAGAAGCCGAAATGTATTGTTCTGGGCCTAATCTGAAAATTCTCATCGTTGACGATCACGACTTGTTGCGCCAAGGTTTGCGCCAAGTACTCAAAGGCTTAGGTGATGTCACCTTGCTTGAAGCCGCCACCTGCACCCGTTGCCTAGAAGTGGCCAACCAACATGACGATGTGGATTTGGTCATCTTGGATTACGTCTTACCCGACGCGCCCAACGGCGAGGCTCTGGATCAACTGGCTATTCAACGACCCCAATTGCCCGTGGTGGTGCTTTCAGGGCACATCAATGAGACGCTGCTCACCACGGCCAAAGTTCGAGGCGCTGCCGCCGTATTAAGCAAAAACACCTTCAGCAATGAACTGCTCACCACCATTTCGCAACTGGTTGGTGCCCAACCCAGCCCAACGCCCAATTCACTCAGTGCGCCCAACTACTTCCGCAAAACTATGCACCACTTGACTCGGCGTCAGCTAGAAGTGCTGGACTTGGTTACGCAAGGCAAAACCAACAAAGAAATCGCCAAGCTCATAGGCGTGTCTGACGAAACCATTAAAAACCACATTTCGGCCATATTCAAAGCACTGGGGGTATCCAGCCGAACTGAAGCTGCCATACAAGCCTCTCACTGGGGCCTGGTTCTGCCCAAAACTTAGGTTTTTCGATCTACTTAGGTTTGCCGATCTTGGGACGAGGTCAGTTGCCCTGCTTGGGCAGTCTGAACTTGCGGCAGTTCCAAAGCAAAGCAGCTGCCTTTTCCTAAAACGGACCGAACTGAGAGCTTGTGGCCCAGCAGTTGGGCTGTGCGCTGCACAATGGTCAGCCCCAAACCCACCCCCTCTAACCGTGCGCCTTGGGCGGTGTGCACCTGAAAATACTCGCCAAAAATCTGCGACAAATATTCTGGAGCGATGCCCACGCCCGAATCCCAAACCTCCACCCTTAAAACCCGCCCGCCTTGGGCGCTGCGACATGCCACCAGCACCCGCCCTTGCTCGGTGTAACGCAGGGCATTGCCCACCAAGTTCAAAACAATCCGTGTCAACAACGCCGGATCACTCTCAACCCAAATGGCAGCGCCTTTTAGGCTCAGCTCCAGCCCCTTTTCATCTGCCAGCGGTTTAAGGGTGTTCACCACTTGTTGCAGCAAAGGCTGCACTGCAAAGGCCTGAACATGAGTTTGAACCAAGCCGCCCTCAAGCCTAGACAAGTCCAGCAGGCTATCGAGCAGCGCTTGTAACGCAGCGGCAGACTGTTTTAAGTAGCTCACAAGTTGAATCATCTCGGGCTCGTGGCTGGGCCCAGTGAGCTGATCAAGCCTTGCCACAAACATGCTCAAAGCGTAAAGAGGCTGGCGCAAATCGTGGCTTGCAGACTCCAAAAAGCGAGACTTGGCCTGCGTTGCGGATTCGGCATTTTCTTTTTGGGCCCGCAGCTCCTGAGTCGCCAGCTCAATTTGCTGCTCTAAATGCGTTTGAGCCTGCTCAACGTTGTCGGCCATTTGGTTCAAGCCGCGCTTTAGCTTGCCCAACACATCATGGTCATCCAAGTTCAGGCGCGCTCCCAAGTCTCCCTGCCCTATTTGATCCACCATATGGCTGATGCGTCTTATGGGCAGACTGATCTTTCGCGCCAGCCAAAAGGCAACCGCCAGACCCAGTCCACACCCGAGCAGCAGCAAGAGCGTCGATGCCAAGACCATGTTGGCAAGCTGCCGGTTTAAGGTTTGGCGCGACATTTGCAGCTCCACAAAACCTTGGGGCGCCCCGCGCCGCGCCGCTTCGGGCATGCCGGAGGGTTGCGGCATAGAAACCAGGTCATCTAAGGGCACTAGGCCCGAGCGTACCGGCAGCCTCAGGGTGTCTGTTGGGTCTTGGGCTTGAGTTACAAGAGGTGTGGTCCGAGCCACCAGTAAGTCCCCCTGCCCATTCAATATCTTCGCCGACACCATGTCCTCTTCCTGAAGCACCCCAAGGGCTAAGCTTTCCATGAGCGGGCGGTTGTCGGTAAACAAAGCGAATTCAACTGCAGAAGCCAGCTGCGTAGCCGACTGAACCAGTTTTTCTTGATGCATAGCGTGCAGGCTTTGGGTGTTGAAGTACACATGGCCTGCTGTGAATATCAGACCTGTGAACAGCACAGGAATCAAAACCACCCAGCTCATGAGGTATCGAATATCGCTGCGAAGAGCCTGAAGTTTCATGGTGTGCGCTCCAGAGCCTCAAGCCGTGTTTGAAGCTGGGCCGCGTCCAACGTGTAGCCCAAAGACCGAGCTACAGCCTGATTCACCCCCACTTCAAAAGCTTTGGGAAACTGGGGGGCTACGGCTGCCCCTGCGGCGTGCCCGCCCACAAGCATGTTTCGCACCATTTGGGCGGCCTGGCGGGCCATAGGCTGAGGTGTCGCATACACACCCAGCATGGCACCCGAGCGGACATAAGCCGCTGAAAACCCCACCATTGGCACACCAGCTCTGATGCTGCTGAGCAAGATGTTTTGAAACGACGCCGGGTTGTAAATTTGGTCGTTTGGCAATGCCCACAACACATCCACTTGGCCCAGCAAACTGCTCAAAGGCTTGTAAACAGGCGCGCCAGCTTGCACCGTCTCAATGCGCAGATTCAAATGACGCTCAATAGTCGCTTGCTTAAACTCAAGCAGACTGTTTGAAGGCTTTGCACCTTCAGCCGTTTCAGAAGCTTCAGGGGCCCACAACACCCCCAGGTTTTGAGCCTTGGGCAAGGCCAGACGCAAGAGCGCAAGCTGGCGCGACAGGGGCTGGTTGGCATACAGCGCGGTCCATTTAAGCGCACGCAGTGGTGAGTCTTTAGCCTGAGATGGCATGGCTTTGAAGCGC
>CAMAWQ010000055.1 GCA_945862005.1 Hylemonella gracilis
CACTCCGAAGGAGCAACACCTTGGTAGAACCGATTTGGTATTTGTTGAACTACAAGATTTGTCCCTTACAAATCCATTCAACCTTTTGATTCTAACATGCAGCTTCTCAAAGCTACCCGCATCACTTAGCTCACAAATACGTATGAACATGCCCAATAAACAGTTACCCGATCTCCACAGCCTGATTCAAAACATTCGGTCGGGACAGCGCAGCGCACTTGATGAGCTGGACCAATCTATCGAAGCCGCAACGTCTGATGCTTGCAGGCATGTGTTTATGGACACCCTGTTTGAAACCGCAAGGTCAGAGCTTTCCGAACTTTCAGAGCTGTCCCAACCATCCAAACCCCTAGCTGGGTTGGCTGTATCGGTTAAAGATTTGTTTGATATTCATGGGCAAGTGACCAAAGCGGGGTCCATCGTTCTAAAACACGCACCACCTGCCACCTCGGACGCTACCGCTGTCACCCGATTGCGCCAAGCAGGTGCAAGCTTGATAGGCAGAACTCAAATGAGCGAGTTTGCATTTTCTGGGGTGGGAGTCAATCCACATTACGGCACGCCGGCCAATGTGGCTCTCACCGATGTGCCCAGAATTCCTGGAGGCTCATCAAGTGGCGCGGCGATTTCAGTAGCCACGGGCGCTGCACATATAGGTTTAGGCACAGACACGGGTGGATCTATCCGCATTCCAGCAGCGCTCAATGGCCTAGTGGGCTTTAAGTCCACAGCAAGTCTGGTTCCTCAAGGTGGGGCTTTGCCACTGTCATCCACCTTAGATACCGTCTGCGCCATCACGCGATCGGTTCGCGATGCCATTTTGGCCCACGAAATTTTGTCTGGCTTGACCGTTGGCAAGTCAACTCAGACAATCCGCGGCGCTCAACTGGCCTATACCGAGACCCTTTTTATGGACGGTTCTGACTCCTACATCACAGAAACTTTTGACAGTACCCTCAAGCTGCTGCGCGATGCTGGCGCACAACTGGTCAAAATTGAGCTGCCTGAGCTTAAAGAGCTCGCCCAATTCGCCGAAATGGGTAATTTTTCAGCAGCTGAGAGCTACACATGGCACCAACATTTACTGCGAGAGCATGGAGATCAATACGACCCTAGAGTGGCGTTACGCATGATGCGTGGCGCCCAGATGAGTGCAAGTGACTATTTAGGCTTGATAAAAGCCAGAAGCGACTGGATGGCTCGAATGCATCTGGCCCTACAACCCTTTGATGCCTTGCTCTCACCCACCGTCCCCATTCTTCCCCCTGCCATTGCCGACTTGGCGCCGGGTGCCGAGCGTGACGATATTTTTTTTAAGATCAATGCTTTGTTATTGCGCAATCCGAGCGTCGTCAACATGCTGGACGGTTGCGCTATTTCAATTCCATGCCATGCTCCCGGCGCACCTCCTTGTGGGATGATGGTTTGGCACACCGCCATGCAAGATGAACGCATACTAAATATTGCTTTAGAGATTGAAAGACTTTTAAACCCCTTATGAAAATCGCAGTCATTGGCGCAGGTATTGTGGGCATCTGCATGGCTCACGAATTAGTCAAAGATGGTCACGAAGTCACTATCTTTGAAAGCAAGGCGTCAGTCGCGGAAGTATCCAGTTTTGCCAATGCAGGCGTGATGTCTTTAGCTCTCACGCATCCAGATATTTCAAGCTGGCTGTTCAATTCCACATTGGGCAGCGTCTTAGGCAGCTCGCATGGCTTGCATGTGCATAAGTCTTTTGCTTGGAAGCAATGGGCTTGGCTCATTAAGCGGTCTGGAGGTCATGTGGCCGACCCCTTGTCCGCCGATCACCTGAAATGGAAGTCCTTGTTAGAGCTTGCCCGTTTGAGCGCTGAACAATTTGACCTCACCAGCTCAGATTTGCAACTCAGCTTTGATGGTCAAAAGGGGCAACTCATTTTGCTGCGAACCGAGTCAGATCAAAGAAACCTGACCACCGCTTTGTCGCAACTTCAATCCGAAGGGTTGCCCTTCAAGTTGCTCAATGCAGATGAGACTTATCGCTTGGAGCCTGCGCTTCAAATAGACACCCCTTTGTTTAGCGCCGTGCACTTGGCAGAGGACCAAATAGCCAACTGCCGGCAGTTGGCGCAATTGCTCAAACAGCAGTGTGAAAAACTTCAAACCAAGCTTGTATTCCAAGTCGGCGTGAACGCCCTACAGACGATTCCAGAAGGTGTGGAGCTCAAATTGAGCAATGGCACCTCAGCCAGTTTTCAGGCAGCGGTGGTGTGCTCTGGCGCCAAGGCGGCTGATTTACTAAAGCCCTGGGGTATCGCATGCCCCTTGGAGTCGGTTTATGGCTACTCCATCAGCAGCCAAATGAAAGAGTCGCTTAATGCGCCGCAAAGCGCTATTTGGGATCTGAAGCATCAAGTCCACATTTCACGCTTAGGGCAGCGTGTTCGAGTCAGCGGCAGTTATGAGCTGGACGGTGACCCTGATGACCAAGACACGTCAAGTTTGAAAATTCTTTATAAAACCTTGCAAGACTGGTTTCCAGGTGCTGCGCAACTGGATCAAAGCACGCAGGTTTGGAAAGGGGCCCGCCCCACATTGGCAGATGGGTTGCCGGTGGTGGGGGCCAGCGGCATCAAGGGGGTATGGCTGAACTTTGGCCATGGAAATTTGGGTTGGACTTTAGCCATGGGTTCGGCCAACGTCATTGCCCGCCAAATATCTGAACGGCATGTGGCCTTGAATATGGAGCATTTTGGAATCCACCGTTTCTAAACATTGCTGCCACCGGTTTAACCCTGAGCAAAGCTACCCACTGCTCTCGGTTAAAGAAACTCGAGCACTAGAGCGTCAGCTTCAGTCTCAAATGTCCGCCACAGATCCCTCCCTGATCCAACACGCAGGCCGCTCTGTGGCGCAACTCGCCATGGCTTTGGCGCCTCATGCTCAAGTGTTTTGGGTGGTTTGCGGCCCCGGGCTTAATGGCGCTGACGGCTTGGCCGCTGCGGATGCCCTCAAACAACGGGGTAAAACCGTTTGGGTCACTCGCGCAGAAGACCAAAATCCTCCATCCGCTAACTGTGAAGTTTGTATTGACGCCTTACTGGGCATCGGTGTGAACCGCGAAGTGGACGGCGTCATGCGTTATGCCATTGACCTAATCAACCAGTTTTACGCCCAACATCAGGGTCTCGTGATATCCATCGATGTGCCCTCTGGGTTGAATGCAGACACAGGCCAATGCTGGGGCAATGCAGTGCATGCCCACCACACCCTCAGCATGCTGTCGCTCAAACCCGGCTTGTTGATGGCGCAAGGCCGAGACCATGCTGGAGAGATTTGGCTTACCCCTCTAAACGTTGAGGGGCAAGCGTTCTCTTTTAAATCCATTGGCAAACCAACTCCACAACCAAGGCAACATGCCAGCCATAAAGGCAGCTACGGCGACTTGACCGTTGTAGGTGGGCGTCATGGCATGACAGGTGCAGCTTTATTGGCCGCCCGGTCTGCCCTTTACAGGGGTGCTGGCCGCGTGCATGTTTGCCTCATAGGCCCTGGCCACATAGACCCTGATAAGGCCTCTTCACAAGATCTGGACACCACTGAGCCAGGTTTGATGTTTGGATCTTTATACGATCTTCTTCAGCACAATACCCCGCTGTCAACCATCGTGTGCGGTTGTGGGGGCGGCACTGACATGACACACATTCTTCCCGCCATGATGTCCAGAGCCCAGAAACTGGTGCTGGATGCAGATGCGTTGAATGCCTTGGCACTTGATGCCTCGATTCAAAAAATATTCAGGCAAAGAAAGCTGCGTCATAAAGCGACGGTGCTGACACCCCACCCCCTAGAGGCTGCTCGACTTTTAGGCATTGCCACACCACAGGTGCAAGAAGATCGGCTGGCGAGTGCTCAGAAACTTTCTGAGCAATTCCAATGCACTGTGGTTCTAAAGGGGTCGGGCACGGTGGTGGCTGAGCCCGGTCAAACCACGGCCATCAACCCCACAGGCAACGCCTTACTGGCCACTGCGGGCACCGGCGACGTGCTCGCAGGATGGATAGGCGCCTACATGGCGCAGGGCCTTGAAGCCTATGGCGCTGCCTGCGCTGCGGTTTGGTCTCATGGCTGGGTCGCAGACCATTGGAACTTGGACATTCAAGGCCCACTGACCGCATCCAAATTAGCCTGTGCCAGCTCAGGTTGCTAGTTAGCCCGCCTAGACTTGCGCCCCTTGCTCGTTTTACCGTTTTTGTTTTGAGCGGCCGCCTTCTTGACGGCTTGCTTAAGCGCCTGAATTGGCGTTGGCAAAGCCTTGGTTTGGGCTTTGGAGGTTTTGGCTCCACGTTTGGCAGATGATTTACGGGGCGCTATTTCAACATCAAAGCTGCCTGACTTGCCCAGAGCCTTGTCTTTAAGGCCACGAATACCAATTCCCTCGTCGCCCCTGACCAGTCGGAAATCGATGCGTCTGCCATCCAAATCCACACGGCTGACTTGCACCTGCACCCGCGTACCAATGGCATATCGGATGCCGGTACGTTCGCCGCGCAGCTCCTGACGCGCTTCGTCAAAGCGGTAGTACTCGCCACCAAGTTCGGTGATATGCACCAAGCCTTCTACGTACATCGCATCCAAGGTGACAAAAATGCCAAAAGATGTGGCGGCAGTGACCACGCCCGCAAACTCCTCGCCGAGATGTTCGCGCATGTACTTGCACTTGAGCCAAGCCTCTACATCTCGGCTGGCTTCATCCGCACGACGTTCATTTGCGCTGCAATGCAAACCCGCTGCCTGCCACGCCAGCAATTCAGCGCTCATTTTTTTAGGGGCATCGCCTGAATGTTTGGCTTTGGCAGCTTCCGACTTTTCCAAACGCTTTGACAAACGAGCATGCGCCTCGCCCGGGGTGGGCAAGGCGGGCAAGTGGTAACTCTTCTTTGCCAATATGGCTTTGATGACTCGGTGCACCAACAAGTCAGGGTAACGGCGAATCGGACTGGTGAAGTGCGTGTAAGCGTCATAGGCCAAGCCAAAGTGACCGCTGTTGTGCGGGCTGTAAATAGCCTGCTGCATAGACCTCAGCAACATGGTGTGGATTTGTTGTGCGTCCGGGCGTTCCCGAGTCGCCACTGCAATCGCTTGAAACTCACCGGGCTTAGGGTCGTCACCAATCGTCATACCCAAGCCAATCGCTTTGAGGTAGTTGCGCAGCAGTTCATTTTTCTCTGGCGTTGGGCCTTCATGCACCCTGAACAGCCCCGCATGCTTGCTTTGGCCGATGAACTCGGCACTGCACACGTTGGCCGCCAGCATGGCCTCTTCAATCAAACGGTGCGCTTCGTTACGAGTGCGGGGCACAATTTTTTCAATGCGACCTGTTTCGTCGCACAAAATTTGAGTTTCGGTGGTTTCAAAGTCCACTGCACCTCGCCTGGACCTTGCAGACAACAAGGCGCGGTACACATCTGACAAATCAATCAAGTGCTCCACCAAAGGTTGGCGCCTTTGCGCCTCTGGGCCATGGGTATTGGCCAAAATCGCGGCCACTTCGGTGTAGGTGAAGCGGGCATGGCTGTGCATCACCGCAGGGTAAAACTGGTAAGCAGACACCTCGCCTTCATGTGACACAAACATGTCGCACACCATGCACAGGCGCTCCACATCGGGGTTGAGCGAGCACAAACCATTGGAGAGTTTTTCCGGCAGCATCGGAATGACGCGCCTGGGAAAGTACACGCTGGTGGCACGTTCATAAGCATCCACATCAATTGGCGTACCGGTTTCCACATAGTGGCTGACATCTGCAATCGCCACCAATAAGCGCCAGCCCTGCACCGCTTGCTTGCCCCTGCCCTGGGTTGCAGGTTCGCAATACACCGCGTCGTCAAAATCTCGAGCGTCTTCACCATCAATGGTGACCAAGGGCACGTCGGTCAGATCCACCCGGTTTTTCTTATCCTGCGGCCGTACCTTATCGGGCAATCCACGAGATTGGGCAATACAAGCCTCTGAAAACTCATGGGGCACGCTGTACTTGCGCACGGCAATTTCAATTTCCATGCCGGGGTCGTCAATTTCACCCAACACTTCTTTGATGCGGCCAACCGGCTGTCCAAACAATGCGGGCGGCTCTACCAGCTCCACCACAACCACCTGCCCCGGCTTGGCCGAACCAGTAGCTCCTTTGGGAATCAGCACATCTTGCCCGTAGCGCTTGTCTTCTGGAGCGACCAGCCAAATGCTGTTTTCTTGAAGCAACCGGCCAATAATGGGGTGGATGGGCCGCTCAGTAATTTCTAAAACACGGCCTTCAGGGCGCCCTTTGCGGTCAAACCGAATGATGCGGGCTTTAACGCGATCTTTGTGAATCACCGCGCGCATTTCGTTGGGCGGCAAGTAAATATCAGCCTCTCCATCGTCCCTCACCACATATCCGTGACCATCGCGGTGGCCTTGCACCACCCCCTCAATCTCTTCGAGCAAATTGCCGGCGTGTTCTAGTGTTTTGATAGAATTCTCTCTTTCCTGAAGGCCCAGGTGGCGGAATTGGTAGACGCACTAGTTTCAGGTACTAGCGAGTAACTTCGTGGGGGTTCGAGTCCCTTCCTGGGCACCAATATAAATGAACTCCATGACGCCCCCGGCGTCTTTTTTTTGGCCTAATTTGCGCTACCAAGACTACCCGTTAAATCGGAAGCGCTACCAAATCATGGCCTTCCACGCCCACCACTCGGGCCTGCGTGAAGTCTCCCACTGTGAAGGTTTTGCTTATTTTTTCAGGCGATAGCAATTTCACTCCGCCATCAAGTTCGGGGGCATCGGCATAAGTGCGACCCCATCCGCCCTTACGTCCCAAGCCCACTGCGCTGTCCACCAAAACCTGCATGGTTGCACCCACACGACGCTGCAATTTGGTCACCGAGACTTGCTCAGCAACCTCCATAAAACGGGCTCTTCGCTCCTCGCGCAAGTCAGCGGGCAGCATGCCCGGCAAATCATTGGCCGCAGCGCCCTTGACTGGGCTGTAGGCAAAACAACCAGCTCGGTCGATCTGGGCCTCTCGCACAAAATCCAATAAGTGCTGAAACTCTGCTTCGGTTTCGCCCGGAAAGCCCACAATAAAAGTACTGCGCACTACCATCTGAGGACATTGCCCACGCCAACGTTCAATGCGCTCCAAATTGCGTTCGCCACTGGCTGGGCGTTTCATGCGCTTCAGTACATCAGGATGGCTGTGCTGAAACGGCACGTCTAAATAAGGCAACACCTTGCCTGTGGCCATCAAAGGAATGATGTCATCCACATGGGGATAGGGGTACACATAGTGCAGTCTGATCCAAGCGCCATGCGCATCAGCCAACGCTCCCAAAGCCTCCACCAGTTCCAACATTCGGGTTTTGATGGGCTTGCCATCCCAAAACCCGGTCAGGTATTTCACATCCACCCCATAGGCCGAGGTGTCTTGACTGATCACCAACAGTTCTTTCACGCCCCCTTCAAACAAAGCCCGGGCTTCATTGAGCACATCGCCAATGGGCCGAGACACTAAATCGCCCCGCATGGAAGGGATGATGCAAAAGGTGCAGCGGTGGTTACAACCTTCGCTAATTTTCAAATAAGCGTAATGCTTGGGCGTGAGTTTCAAGCCCGCCACCCCGAATGTTTGAGGCACCAAATCTACAAAAGGGTCATGGGGTTTAGGGCAATGCTCATGCACCGCATCCATCACCTCTTGAGTTGCGTGCGGGCCCGTAACGGCCAACACTGCAGGATGCAAAGACTTCACAAGGTTACTGCCGCCTTCTGCGGTTTGAGCCCCTAAACACCCTGTGACGATGACGCGACCGTTTTCAGACAAAGCTTCGCCTATGGTGTCCAAACTTTCCTTCACTGCGTCGTCAATAAAGCCGCAGGTGTTGACGATGACCAAATCGGCGCCGTCAAAACTTTTGCTGGTTTGGTAGCCCTCAGCGCTCAGCTGGGTCAAGATGAGTTCGGAATCGGTCAGTGCCTTAGGGCAACCTAAGCTGACAAAACCAATTTTGGGTGGCAATGTTTCAAGTGTCATGCACCTATTGTCAACGTTTCAACCCGTCACCGTTTCAACCCGTTACCTTTTTAAACCAAACGCCTGGAACATCAACTCCGTTTGCTTCTGAATTTGGGACTGCATTTGCTCCTGCATTTGCGCAAACAGATTCTTGGAATGATCGACATTGTTATTCAACGCGGCCTGCATCATGGGGGCTTGCAAGTCTTGCATGGCCTGGATGTTTTTTTCCAAATACCCGCCCATAAAGCCTTGCATGGCATGGCCATAAAAACGGATGATGTTGGCCAACAAGGGGGCGGTGAACATAGGCGTACCGGCGGCCTCTTCTTCCAAAATAATTTGAAGCAAGATACTGCGGGTGAGGTCTTCAGAAGTCTTGGCGTCGCGAACCACAAACACCTGACTCGACATGACCATGTCTTTGATCTCAGTCAAGGTGATGTAGCTGGAAGTTTGGGTGTCGTACAAACGGCGGTTGGGGTATTTTTTGATGACCCGCTCTTTGCCTGAAACAGATTCCGATGCCGAATTCTGATCTTTTTCGTGATCTTGAGTCATACAAGCTGTCCTTCAAACCCAAACGGCGGGACGCCGAATTTATAGTTCCCATTCTAGGAACACTTCCCAAGCCTCTGCACCCATGATTAACCCTGAGTACCTCAAGGTAGCGATGGGCAATCAAACTAAAAAACCGCGTGGTCTCCACGCACCGGAACGCCCTCGCCTTTTACCCACACTGCGTAGGCCTCAAACAGGGTTTGAGTGCCGTGCGATGGCGTAGCCTCTGCATCGTATCGGCCTGAGGCGGCGTCCCAAACCAACATGGATTCAGTGGCGTAGTAACGGCCAATTTTGGCCAATTCAGCTTTGTCGGCTGCTCGTGGCCATATGTTTCCGACCCAGCTCAACACACCAATGATGAGGTCTAAAAAGCCCACCGGCACACTCTTAAAACGCGGCTTCAACCCGAGCAACATAAACAAATGCTCGCCTTGCTGATACGGCGTGATGGCGGGGCCGGGGCCGCCTATGGGCAAAATTTGGTTATGGCGGCTTTCATCATCCAAGCACCCCGCCAAATAATCTCCAAGATCATCGTCGCTAATGGGTTTGCAGGCAGTAAGCTTGCCGTCGCCAAACAATAAAAAAGGCTTGCCGTCTTTAACCCGCTGCAGCTGCCCGGAGAGCGACTTAAAAAAAGCTGTGGGCCGCACGATGGAATACACCAGACCAGAGGCCATTAAGGCGCTTTCAAAAGCCAATTTGGCCTGCTGAAAGACCAACAACGGCTTTTGCACGCAAATGGCCGAGAGCAACACAAAATGCTTGACCCCCGCAGCCTGGGCTGCCTGCAGCGCCTCCACATGCGCTTGGTGGTCTACACGCCAAGCGTCTTTAGGCGAACCGGTTCTTGAGGCCATGCAAGACACCACGGCATCAAATGGCTCATTTGCAAAGCCATCTCGTCTGAGCGATACCGCATCAGTCGCATCACCCCAGCGCACAGTGGCTCCTGCAAGGCACACGGCCAAATGGGGGTCTAACTCTAAAGAATTAACGCCCTGGCGCGGCCTAAGCAAGCACACCACACTATGGCCATGCCGAAACAATGCACGCGCCGTGGCCATACCTATGGTGCCCGAGGCACCCAGCAACAGCACGCGCATTAAGAAACTAAATCCTAAGGCTGCGCGAGTGCTGATGCACCGTTTCAACTAAGGCGTGCACATGCTCGGGCGGGGTGTACTGGCTGATGCCATGCCCCAAGTTGAAGATGTGCGTGGGTCCGCTGCTGCGTGTATCGGCGTGGGGCTTGCCAAAACTGTCCAACACACTGCGCACCTCACGGGCAATATGGTCGGGGGGGCTAAACAGCACATTGGGGTCTAGGTTGCCTTGTAAGGCTTTACCTGGGCCACCCACTTGCCCGCCCACCAACTGACGCGCCTTACCTAAGTTCACCGTCCAGTCCACACCCAGCACATCACAAGACAGGTCGGCCATTTCAGACAACCACAGCCCCCCACCTTTGGTGAACACAATGCTGGGGATGCGGACCCCTTGATGTTCTTTTTTAACTTGTGCCAACACCCGAGCTGTGTAGGCCAAGCTGAAGGTTTGGAACGCACCGTCGGCCAACACGCCACCCCAGCTGTCAAAAATCATTACGGCTTGCGCTCCGGCCTCAATTTGCGCATTCAGGTACTGCGCCACGGCATCGGCATTGATTTCAAGGACGCGGTGCATCAAGTCGGGGCGGCTGTACATCAGTGTTTTGACATGACGGTAGTCGTCCGAACCGGCGCCCTCCACCATGTAACACGCTAGGGTCCACGGGCTGCCCGACAACCCAATCAGGGGCACGCGCTCTTGCAAAGCTTTGCGAATGGAACTGACCGCATCAAACACATAGCGCAACTTATTCATGTCGGGCACAGCCAGTGAGGCCACGTCCGCTTCATTGCGCACGCTTTTGGCAAACTTAGGGCCTTCGCCTTGCGCAAAACTCAAACCCAAACCCATGGCGTCTGGCACCGTGAGGATGTCTGAAAACAAAATGGCCGCGTCTAGTGCGTAGCGGTCTAGGGGCTGAAGGGTGACCTCGGTTGCATAGTCCACATTGGTGGCAAGGCCCATAAAACTTCCGGCTTTGGCCCTTGTGGCGCAATATTCAGGCAAATACCTGCCCGCCTGCCGCATCAGCCACACGGGGGTGTAGTCTGTGGCTTGGCGCAAACAGGCCTTGATAAAGGTATGGTTGGATGGTGATGGGTTCATAAAGGTAAAGCTCAGGCTAATTGGAGCTTGGGTGAGTTTTGTGAGTGAGCGCGCCCTTGGAAACCAGTTGGGCTGCGACGGCCTCCCCAAGCGATGTGGCTTGGGCGAGCACATTGGGTTCGGCCAGATTCACGGTGCATTGGTTTTTGGCCTCAATCAAGGGAGCGCCTTTGAGGGCGGGGTCACCCCATGCTGCATGAATGGCTAAAGTGCCGTTGTGCAGCGTCGCATGCGCGGCCAAGGGCATGGAGCAGCTGCCGCCCATGGCACGGCTCACACCCCGCTCGGCATACACCGCCACAGCCGTGGCCGCATCGTTTAAACCCGTCAAGGTCTCCAGCAAATCCGGCCGGTCATCGGCAATTTCAATGCCAATGGCCCCTTGCCCAGCGGCAGGAATCATTTGGTCTAGGGAAAACAGATGGGCGATGCGGTCTTGCAAACCCAGTCTTTTCAGACCGGCAGCGGCCAGCACAATGCCGTCGTACTGACCTTTGTCGAGTTTGCTCAACCTTGTGTCCAGGTTGCCCCTTAAGGGTTCAATTTTTAAATCAGGGCGTAAGGCGCGCAGCAGCACAGTGCGCCTCAGGCTGGATGTACCCACCAAGGCGCCTGGCGGCAAGCTGTCTAGGCTTTCGTAGCGGTTAGACACCCAAGCGTCTCTGGGGTCTTCGCGCGACAAAATGCACGCCAACTTAAACCCGCTGGGCAGGTCCATGGGCACGTCTTTGAGTGAGTGCACCGCCAAGTGGGCGGCTCCTTGGGCAATGGCGACTTCCAGCTCTTTAATAAACAGCCCCTTGCCTCCGATGTTGCTCAGCGGCACATCCAGTATTTGATCGCCCACCGTGGTCATACCCAGTAACTCCACTTGGTGGTTTTGGGCCTCAAGCAGCTGTTTGACGTGATGAGCTTGCCACATGGCAAGACGGCTTTCTCTCGTGGCGATGGTGAGTTTCATGGGCAAAGGTGTAAACGACTTCGGGAGATTACACGAGGTTTGGACTGTTTTTCTTGCTAGATGTTATCCCATTGTCAATCTAGGTTGACATGTGTTATTGTCTGACTTAGTTAACACATCGGCGGCAATACCAGCAATACCTTTAGGCACAACCTTAACTGACCATGGCTGTTTGGGCACTAGGACTTAACCACAACACCGCTCCTTTGGACATGCGGGGCAAGTTTGCCTTTGCCGTGGACCAAATGGGCGGGGCGCTATCGGCGCTGCGTTCTACCCTGCAGGGGCAAAGCGAAGCCACTATTTTGTCCACCTGCAACCGCACCGAAATTTACTGCTCCGGCTCGGAACTGCAAATCCCGCAAACCCTGCACTGGTTGGCCCACGAACGAGAGGTTCACCCCGAAGAACTCAAAGCGCACACCTACCAACTGCATGAGCATGAGGTTACCCGTCACGCCTTTAGGGTGGCCCGCGGGCTGGATTCTATGGTGCTGGGCGCGCCCCAAATATTGGGCCAGATGAAAGATGCCGTGCGCGTGGCCTCAGATGCGGGCGCACTGGGCAC
>CAMAWQ010000056.1 GCA_945862005.1 Hylemonella gracilis
AGCCCTTCCTGAATGCCGATAGTTTTCAAAGCTTGGAGGCTGAGCGCAAATCTATCCAAACCCGTACCGAAGAGCTACAAGCCAAGCGCAACACCCTGAGCAAGCAAGTGGGCATGCTCAAAGGCAAGGGCGAACATGCTCAAGCTGAAGCGGCCATGGCCGAGGTGGGCCAGCTAAAGGCAGAGCTGGATCAGTCGGCCACCCGTTTGGAAACCCTGCAACACGAGCTTCACCAGCTGCTGTTGGCGGTGCCTAATGTGCCGCATGCCTCCGTGCCTGTGGGTGCGGATGAACACGCCAATATGGCGGTGCGCACGTGGGGCGTTCCACCCGCTTTGGGCTTTGAGCCGCGCGACCATGTGGATTTGGGCCAACCTTTGGGGCTGGACTTTGACACCGGCACCAAGCTCAGCGGCTCGCGTTTTACCGTGATGAAAGGCCCCATTGCCCGGTTGCACAGGGCCTTGGCGCAATTCATGCTGGAGGTGCAAACCCAAGAGCACGGCTATACCGAGTGCTACACGCCCTATGTGGTCAACGCCGAAAGCCTAAAAGGCACCGGCCAGTTGCCCAAGTTTGAGGCTGATTTGTTTGCCGCCAACAAGGGCGGGCAAGAAGGGGGCCCGGAGTCCGAAGACGCTGCCCTGTATTTGATCCCCACCAGTGAAGTGCCCCTGACTAACTTTGTGCGCGACGAGATCGTGGCCGAGGCCAGCTTGCCCATCAAACTCACGGCGCATACGCCGTGTTTCAGGTCAGAAGCTGGCTCCTACGGGCGCGACACGCGCGGCATGATCCGCCAGCACCAGTTTGACAAAGTGGAAATGGTGCAAATTGTTCACCCTGACCACAGTTACGACGCCTTGGAACAAATGACAGGGCATGCAGAAGCCATTTTGCAAAAGCTGGGCTTGCACTATCGAGTCATGGCTTTGTGCACTGGCGATATGGGGTTTGGCGCGGCCAAAACCTACGACCTTGAAGTGTGGTTGCCCGCACAAAACACCTACCGCGAAATCAGCTCGGTGTCTAACTGCGAGGCGTTTCAAGCGCGCCGTCTGCAGGCCCGCTTTAAAAACGCCCAAGGTAAAAACGAGTGGGTGCACACCCTAAATGGTTCGGGTTTAGCGGTAGGCCGTACCCTGGTGGCGGTTCTTGAAAACTACCAACGCGCTGACGGCAGCATTGAAGTGCCTGAGGCGCTGCGTCCCTTTATGGGTGGCTTGACTGAACTTAGGGGTACTTAAATGATGTCTAAATTGCGTCGTGCTGGGTGTGTGGGCTTGTTGTCCATCCTCGGTTTTGGTTCAGCCCTTATCGCTTTACCCGTACAAGCTTCGGTTCCTGCTGCGGGTGCCCTAGCCCCCGACTTTGCGCTGCCAGATCAAGACGGTAAAGCCCGCTCCTTATCTGACTGGCGGGGCAAGTGGCTGGTGCTGTACTTCTACCCAAAAAACGATACCCCTGGCTGCACCGAAGAAGCCTGCGCTTTTAGGGACGACTGGATGCAGCTAAGCGCTTTGGGGGCTGAAGTGGTGGGTATCAGCGTGGATACAGCGGCTTCGCACAAAGCGTTTTCGCAAAAGCACAAGCTGCCTTTCCCTTTGCTAGCCGATGAGCGTGGCGAGGTGGCGCAAAAATACGGTGCTCTCTCAGATTGGTTGGTGATGAAGCTGGCCAAGCGCTACACCTTTTTGATCGACCCACAAGGTCGCGTGGCCAAGGCGTATTTGTCTGTCAACACTTCCAAGCATTCCGGCGAGGTCATTACCGACCTCAAGCAGCTCAGCAAGCGTTGATACAAAAGCTTACACAAGCCCTCTAGGCTTAACCCAAAATCCCTTTTAGCCCGGTGTAAATAGATACCCCCGTGGTGCCTAAAGCCACGGCTGTTCCGCCAAATTGTTCTAACTTGGCCATGATGGAATGAATTTGGGTGGGCGACAAATTGCTGCCAAGAGTTTTGGTGACTGCTGTTCGAAGTATTCGGTTTTTAAAACCCTCCGGCGCCTTGCCCTTGTTGCTACTGCGACCCAAGGGGCGATGTTTTTGGGCGTAGAGAATTCCCCCGACCAGCATGCCTGTTAAAAAGCTGAACGAAATGCTGGCGGCGTACTCTAGGTACTCACGCCACTCAAAGGCGTTTTGCGGCAGTATGGGGGTGTGGTCCACCAAGCTGGTGATCCAGCTCATGCTAATCACCGAGCCCACGGCCAAGCCCGCCGTACCCAAAAACCAGGGCAGCAGGTCGCGCTTTTGACGCATAAACAGCCAAATGCCAAATGGCAAAGGCAAGGCCATAGAAATGATGCGTAGGTACAGCACCGAGGTGTCTAACACCACCACTATGAGTGTGTGGGCGGCCATGAGCAGCAGCAAGGGTAATACTAAGTAAACCAAAATGTCTCGCACCACCGCAATGGGTCCACTCGGCACCAAGTTGACTTGCTGCTTGAGCAGCTCCACCTGCTTCTCTAGGTCTTCAATGCGATTCTCTGCAATGGCGGGGTCGGGCTTGTCGAGCAGCTCTTGCTCCAGCTTGGTGATTTTTTCAAGCAGGGGTTTGAACAAATACAAATCGCGCTTACAGACCTTGCACACCAAGGCTTGGTCGTCAATGTCGCTGACGCAGCAGGGGCAAAGCATGCTGGAGGTTTTACTTTTCGACTTTAAGGGTCATGGTGCTGTTGGTTTCTCGGCCCGCGCTGTCTTTAACGGTGATGCGCAGGACATGCTCGCCCGGTGGTACCTCCGCCTTTTGGAAGTTGATGCCTTCTGCACTGATGGCCGACTGAATGCGGGGAGTTAAGTCCACAAAAGGCGACTTCACATAGGTCACTTTGACGGAAGAGGGGTCAATTTTTTCACCGCCGCGCGCTTCAAACTGCACCTTCCAGTCAAAAGGGCCTTTCACGGCTTGATCGGTTTGGGGTGACACCAGCTTCACAGCCGGGCCACGGGTAATACCGCGCGTGACCATAGCGCCAGAGGCGGCAGGCAGCGCAGCCTCAGTTGGGGTGATGAGGGGGGTTGCTTGAGCAGTAGCCACAACGCAAGCCAAAGCTATGGCCATACAGGTCAGACGAATCATGAAAATCTCCGGAAAAAACTAAAACAAACTGTTTGCCGCTTCGGGTTCAGTCGCCCACCACCACAAAGGGTGCCCAGAACAAGGGATGGGCGTAAGAATACTTCATGACGCCGCCTTCCTCCATGCCGCCTTCTGCCATCAAATGAAGCATGGCTTGGCGCAGCGCATCGGGTTTATTGGCCACGGGTGTGAAGCCCGCTGCGCCTTGTTGCCGCTTGAACAGGTCGGTCATGAGCAAGCGGGCAGCCACAGAATCCACAGGCCAGTTCGATACCAACAGCGCCTTAGCGCCTGCAAAAAAGAATGCCCGACCCAAACCGGACACGGCCTCAGAGCCCGATCCCTCACCCGAGGCTGTGTTGCAGGCCGAAAGCACCACCCAGTCGGCGTTGAGTCTGAGGCCCAGCACCATGTCCATGGTCAAGAGGCCATCATCTTTGTCGCCGGTAACGTCAGGCGAGGTCATGGCCAAGGCGGGTTGGGTCAGTCCATCAAGTTCACCTGGCACCAATCCGTGGGTGGAAAACATGACCACCTTACGGTTGGAAAGGTCGGCCTTCAGAATGTTTTGCACGCTGGCTTGGCGGTTGAGCAGCACGTCTTCAGGCGCTGCACCAAATACCTTGGCAATTTCCAGAATTTCTTCCTGGGTGTCGGGCAAGCGCGGCAATAAAGCCAGCTCTGCCGAGCTCACGCCAGACGTTTTAGGCGTGTTGCGCAACTTTAAAGGTGCGCCGCGTGTGCCTAGTTGGGTGGCGGTTGCCACTTTTTCAGCATCTTTGGCTTGCTCCGTGCTGAAAAATGGGTCGCCAAACCCAATAAAGTTTTTACGGTTGGGGTTACCCACGGGTGTGTTGCGCAGCGCGGTGAGGGCCGTGACAGAGGGCAGTTGGGCAATGGCAATATCGCGTGCCAGCCAAGGCACCTGCTTGTAATGGCTGAATAAGACGTTGCCTTTAGACGCCGCTGGTAATACAGGTGAGGCAGGGGCAGTTTCTTGTGTCACCAAAACCGATAAAGGCAATTGGCCCAGCTCCGCATGAGGCACCACCAGCATCACTTGCTTGCCTTTTAAGCTTGCAGCGACTGGCTCCAGCAATTGCTGGTAGAGGGCAAACGAGGCCTTGGTATCAAAGGGCGGAATTTCATCAATCGTGGCCACTGCAGGGTCTAAGGACTTGCGTAGGTGCGCCACGCGTTGCGCCATGTCTGCTCGGCCCATAGGGATGGACTTGAACAAGGGCACGTCTTGCTTAGAGATAGCCCACACATAGGCTTCTTTGTCTGCAAAGTACCAAGACACCAACACCTCATTAGGTTTAAGCAATGCCCTCGTACGCTCTATGGTGGCGGGTTTGGGCTCCACCATTTCGGCGTAGTCGGGGACTTTGTAGGCAATGTCTTTTTTGAGCTTGTCGCGTTCTGCTTTAAATGCCTCAATATCTTGGCGAATCTTGGCTTGAACAGAAGGCAATTGCTGTTCGGGCGGCGCAGCCACTAAACCGGTCAAAAGCTCTGACAAGGTGTTGACCCTGCGTTGCAGGTCTTGCTCTTTGCGCGCCAACAGGGCGAGTTGCGGGTCGGAAATATTGGCGCGCGCGGCGCTGGCGGTAAGTGCCCGTTGCACACCGCTGCTCTTGGCCATGTCCGCTACACGAAACGCCTCGGCCGCTAAAGCTTGTGTATTCGAGGGCGTGGACTGAGACAGTTGAGCCAGCAGACTCAAATAGTTTTCAAACAAAAAAGTGGTGCGTTGTTGCTGCTTGATGCTGGCCGTGTTGTTTTCGGCATCATTGCGCGCTTCGTCCACCAAGATGGGCGTTACCTCTTTGTACACCGCATAAGCTTCGTTGGCCTTGCCCATGCCTTGCAAAGACCCCGCATGAAACGCGCCCACCAAGGCCGTGCGTGGCGAGGTTTTGCCAGCCTGCTTCAGCACGCGCTGGTACATCAGCTCCGACATGGCCATGGCCTCTTGGGTCTTGCCAATCTTTTGCATGGCCATGACCCAATCCAAATCGTTGCGATTGAAGGTTTTGGCAAGCTCAGGGTCTTTTTGCACGCTGGCCATCATCTGCGTAAAGGCCTGGTCTGCCTCTTTGTACTGGCCTTTAGCAACCAAAGCGGTGGCGTAAAACTTGCGAGCCATAGCCATGGTGCTGGACTCATCGGTGATGCCGCTTTCGGTGTGTGCGGTCATGGAGGCCTTGGCCAACAACAGGGCTTCATCAAATCGGCCCTGTTCAGAAATAATGCGCGACAAGGTGGCCAAGGCTCTTCCCACATCGCTGGAGTTGCGGCCAAAATTGTCTAGGGATAACTTGAGGGCCTCGCGTGCATAAAACTCGGCGTCTACCAACTTGCGTTGTTGCAAGAGCACTACAGCTAGGTTGAGGCTTCGGCTGGAGATTTGAGTGATGTAGCCGCGTGTGGTGTTGCTGCCATCCGTCAAGACTCTGGGGCCGTCTGCCAGTTCGTCCACGCGTTTGGCGTTATCTTGTGCGTTTTTGAAGGCGATGTTCAAAAAATGCAAGGCCTTGCGGTATGCCCGTTCGCTCTCCACCCAAAGCCCCTGAGACGATAGGTAAATGCCACGGGCACTTTCCACCTGAGACTCCCAGAGGTTCACAAACTCACCCAACCTTGGGCTTCTGCGCATCAAGGTCATTTGGGCATCTGCATCGAGCATGCTGGCTTTGGCGGCTTCAAAGTTGCCAGTACTTGAATAGGCTCCAACCAGCAAACGGTTGGTTCCCAGAATCATGCCCCCCATCTTGTTTTTTTCTGCTCCAGCCTTGGCTGTTAAATAGGCCTTGATGGCTTGGGGTTGGTTGCCAAGAAAATTCTCAATCACCCCCATATTGACGATGTCGCGCAATTCAAACTGGGGGTTGGGGTGTTTGAAATCCAAAGCAGTCAAGCGGGCACTCACCACCGCCTCATCCAGCTTGCCCAGTTTTTGAAATGCGACGGAGCGTTTGAAATGGTACGCGTTTAAAACCTCAGCACTTGAGCCCGCAGGGGGTTCAGGTTGCGCCACGACAGCTTTGGCACGTTCTATTTCAGACAGGTCGATGGGGCTTTGTTCCAAAACCCGCAATATGTCTTTCACGTCTCTAGGTGGCGCCTTGATTTTTTGAATTTCAATGTCGTCAGGCTTGCTGTCTTTGGCCTGAGCAAATGCCCCAGTGCACGCCACAAGGCCCACCCATGTGGCAAAGAGCACGGCGAATAATTTTTGGAATTTGTAGTTCATATGTTTGTCACCAGCTGACTCAGCCCGCAATTTAACCTATACCGCAAATTGGCCTATGTCATTGAGGTGGCAGCAGAAAACAAAAAGGGCTCCCTAGGGAGCCCTTTGGCATATGGAAGCCTTTACAAAAGGCTTATTTGGTTTTGCCAGGGTCTTTCATGTCTTTGATGACATCAAACTCAACGTTGTGCAGCTGGCCTTCTTTGCGCTCTACTTTACGCAGGTACATGTTGTGGACCACGTCGCGGGTTTGGGCATCGATAAACATAGGGCCGCGTGGGCTTTCAAAGATTTGGCCTTTCATGGCCTCTAGCAACGCATCGCCACCGCCTTGGCCTTTAGAGGCGCGTAGCGCTTCGTAAATCACGCGCATGCCGTCGTAACCGCCCACAGCCATGAAGTTGGGACGCATACCCTTGTTGGCTTTTTCAAAGGCGGCAACAAACTTTTTGTTGGCGGGGGACTGGTGATAGGCTGAATAGTGGTGAGCCGTAACCACGCCCAAAGCGCCGTCGCCCATGCCGTTCAGTTGGTCATCATCGGTCAGGTCACCTGTGCCAATGAGTTTGATGCCCGCTTTGTCCATGCCGCGCTCTAAAAACTGCTTCATGACAGCTGCACCGGCGCCAGATGGCACAAATACAAACAGGGCGTCAGGTTTGATTTCGCGAACTTTTTGCAGGAAGGGTGCAAAGTCGGGGTTACGCAAAGGCACGCGCATGCTGTCCACCACTTCGCCTCCGTTGAATGCCAAACGTTCTTTGAAGAACTTTTCAGCGTCAAAGCCAGGGCCGTAGTCGCTGACCAAGGTCACCACTTTTTTGATGCCATTTTTAGGCGCCCAGTCGGCCATAGACACCGCAGCCTGAGGAATGGTGAAGCTGGTGCGGATGATGTACGGCGACGCTTGAGTGATGATGGATGTTGCTGCAGCCATCACCACCAAAGGTGTTTTGGACTGAGTGGCAATAGGTGCAGCGGCCAGGGCAGCAGGCGTGACGCCAAAACCGGCCATGACGTTGATTTTGTCTTTCACCACCAGTTCTTGGGCAATCCGCTTGGTTACATCTGGTGTGGCGGCGTCGTCGCGCACGATGAGCTCAATTTTTTTGCCTGCGACGGTATCGCCGTTTTGTGCCATGTACAGACGGGCCGCAGCCTCAATTTGAATGCCGGTGGTGGACTGAGGGCCCGTGAGCGGAATGATCAAACCGATTTTGAACTTGTTGTCTTGAGCAGCGGCACCCAAAGGTGCCAAAGACAGAACCGCCGTAGCGACTAAGGTGACAGATAGCAAGGTGCGTTTTTTCATAAATGATCTCCGGTCATTAAAAGGCGTTGATTAATGTAGTGTGCTGATGATGTTAAAGCTTGATCTTGAACAAGGTTTGCGCATTGGTTTGAAAGAACTTGCGCTTGGTTGCAAGGGGCATGTCCATGTTATCCAGAATGTTGACCTCATCCACCTCGTGTTGGTAAGGGTAATCCATGGCGTACATGACGCGGTCTTCGCCCATAAAGTTTTGGGTGAATTTGATGGCAGGCTCCCACGCCACACCGCTGTTGGTGGCGTAAAAATTCTGCTGCAGGTATTCGCTGGGCTTTTGGTTCAAGGGTTTCAGGTTGTCATAGCGGTTCGCGCGCGAGGTGGCGCGGTGCATGTAGTCCAATCGGTAGGCCCAAAAGGGCAGGGCCTCGCCCATGTGACCCAAAATAATTTGCAGCTTGGGAAAATGGTCAAACACTCCAGCGGTGATGAGCCGCAGCGCACTTAGGCTGGTGTCCACACCAAAGCCAAACACCGCGCCGTCTAGCCCCGCTTCAAAAAACGGCTGAATCATGGCGTCAGGCGGGCTGCAAGGGTGCAGGTAGATGGGTTGGTCATGCGCTTCAGCTGCTGCAAAAATGTCCCAAAACTTGCGGTCTGACAAATATTCGCCATGGGTGTGGGAATTCACAATCACGCCACGCATGTCCAGTTGGGTGGCACCCCGTTGAATTTCTTTTGCGGCCTCTGCTGGGTTTTGCGGTGCAATGGCAGTTAAGCCCACAAAACGGGTGGGGTGTTTTTGAATGGCGTCACGCAAAAAGTCGTTGGCGTGGCGCGCATAGCTCACGGCGGTGGGCTCGTCAAACACTTGCACACCCGGTGAGGTGAGCGAGAGCACCTGAATGTCAATGCCCGCCGCGTCCATATGAGCCAAACGCTCTGCACCCATGATTTGGTTGTACTTGAGGATGTGCTGCACGCGAGGCGCCGGGTTGTTGAAGTGAAAGCCCCACAAGCTGCTGAAGCCTTTGTCGGCCTTACCTTCTTCTAGAACCTTTCTGTACATGCCAAAAAGCTCAGGCGGCGCAAACGCTTCCTCTGTGGCGATGCGCAGGTAATCGGCTTTAACGGGGTGAGGAGGGTTGGATTGGGGTGCTGGAACAGCGACGGGGGCGGTGTGGGATGTGTTCATGACAAGTGTTGTGAATGGTTTTTACGTGGTTGTAAATGGATTTAATTTGTTTTGAAAGATTGGCTGAGTGCACTGGAGGCGTTGGCTAGCAAGGCCACGTCGACGCCCACTGCGGTAAACACCGTGCCCCATTGAATGAATTGTTTGGCCAAGGCTGCATCACCCGTCAAGATGCCGGACGGCTTGCCACAGGCCTTAAGACGGGTGAGGGCCTGTTCAATTTTTTTCACCACTTCGGGGTGACCGGGTTGCCCTAGGTAACCCATGCTGGCGGCCAAGTCGCCCGGGCCTATGAACACACCGTCTATGCCCTCAACAGAGGCAATAGCCTCGAGTTGGTTCATGGCTTCTAGGGTTTCGATTTGCACCAGCAAGCACAGTTCTGCTTCGCAGCGTTGAGCATAGTTGGGGATGCGACCAAAGCGCGAAGCCCGAGTCAGTGCTGAAACCCCACGGTTGCCCCCAGCGGGGTAGCGCAAGCTTCGCACGGCAGATTCAGCTTCTTGGGCGTTTTGTATGTAAGGCAGCAGCAGGGTTTGGGCGCCAATGTCAAGGTAGCGCTTGATGAGCACTGGGTCATTCCATGCGGGGCGAATCACGGCGGATACCGGGTAGGGCGCTACCGCTTGCAATTGCGCCATGACGCCCAATACATCGCTGGGCGAGTGCTCAGTGTCGATCAGCAGCCAATCAAAGCCGGAACCGGCCAGCAGCTCCAGGCCATAGGGGTTCGACAAGGTGCACCAAAGGCCAATTTGTTGTTGACCTTGTTGTATGGCGCGTTTGAAGTGGTTGACAGGCAGTTCCATAGACAAATCCTAGGTCCCGTCTTAAGAGAACGAAACGCCAATGGATCCCAAGGGGCCAAAGTCTGCATGAATCACGTCTCCTGCAGCAATGTTGACCGGCCGCGTGAACGAGCCCGCCAACAAAATATGACCCGCTTGCATCACGGTGCCGTGCAAAGCCAATTTGTTGGCCAGCCAGACAATGCCGTTGGCCGGGTGGCCCATGATGGCCGCCGACATGCCGGACTCTTCAATGACACCATTTTTAGACAAGGTGGCGCCCAGCCAGCGCAAGTCCACGTCCATGGGTTTGACCACACGCCCCCCTGTGACCATGGCCGCCGCCGCGGCGTTGTCGGCAATGGTGTCGGTGATGGCGCGCGGCACCTCGGTGCGGTAGTCGATGATTTCCAGTGCTGGGGTGATGTAGGCGGTCGCATCCAGCACGTCGTAAATGGTGATCTTGGGGCCGTTAGGTTTGCCGCCCAATGGCTTGCCCAGTACAAAGGCCAGCTCCACCTCTAAGCGCGGCGCATGAAAGCGGGATGCCGGAATACGCGCGCCGTCGGGGTACAACATGTCGTCCAGCAGCACGCCGTAATCGGGCTCGGTCATTTTGGAGGCCATTTGCATGGCTCGGCTGGTTAGGCCAATTTTGTTGCCCACCACGCGGGCGCCTGTCTTCACGCGGCCTTCCGCCCACAACTGCTGAATGGCGTAGGCGTCTTCAATTTGCATGTCAGGCCAAGTTTTGCTGACCTGCTGAATGGGTTGGCGCTTGATTTCGGCTTGCAGCAAGGCCTCTGCGGCCTGCTGGCGCTGAGCTTGAGTGATCATGTGTCTCCTAAATAATTTGGCGCGATTATCAACTCAGTTCACAGCCCTACCGCGCGCCATCTGAGGAGAGTTCAGCTGGCGGATGGTTTTTCTCTTTTTTCTATGTGTGATTAACGCCCCGCGGCTTTGTAGTAACGGGTGTCTATATAGCTCTCAACCGGCTGCATTTTTTTCTGTGGCTTGCCGTACTTTTCGCGCAACTGAACCGCTGTGCGCACGCCCGCAACGTCAATGGCGGCGTCTCGCGTAAAGCCGTTTTTGGGGTCGAGCAAGATGCCGTAACTGGTTTCGGCACTTTGGCGGGTGGCTCCCTTGACGTTCTTCATAAAGATTTCAATGGCAGCTTCTTTGTTTTTGGGGTCATACAGCCAGTCTAGGGCGTTGCGGTATCCGCGTATGTAACCCGTCAATGCGGTTTGGTTTTGTTCCGCCCAGTTTTTACGCACGCCGGCCACCAGCCCCTGATAGCTGCCCAAAGCGGCCGATGCATCGGCCAACACATTGATACCCTTTTCTTTAGCCAGCACATCAAATGGTGAAATCAACATGGTGGCAGAGTGCTTGCCGGCCACCAAGTCGTTGTAGCGCTGGAGGACGCCCCCGGCAGAGACGGTTTTGTAATCGCGGTCGAGTTGAAGGCCATTGCGCTCCAGCACCTCAAGCAGCACAAAGGCGTAGCCCGTGGTCAGCGCGTCTACCGACAAGGTGGTGCCCCTGAGGTCGTTAAAGCTTTTTACATTAGGTTGGGCGCCGATTCTTAAAAAGCCGTTGTCGGCCCCCATCACTGCAATCAGGTTGCTGCCATCAAGTGGCACGGCCCCTTGTCCTTCCCGGTAGGCCAGCAGGTTGTCTACAGCTGTCATGGCAATTTCAAACTGACCATTGATCAAACCGGTGAGCTGCTCGCGGGAGTTGGGGGTGTCGATGGTTTTAACGACCCCACCATGGCGGGCAAAGTACCCCTTTTCTTGCCCGGCCCAAATGGGCCAGTTAAAGCCACCCGGGAAGATGTTGACCCGCAGTTCTTGCGGTGCTGCGTTGGCAGCCGGCGGGGTGTTGAGGTGGCCGCAGGCCGTCAAAAGGCTGGCCAATACCAAAGAAAAGGCCAAAGAAAATACGATTTTGAGAGTCTTCATGTGAGGTCCTTGCGCGTAGTCGTCTTCGTTAAAAACATGCAAACCGCACTATTGCACCTCGAAGGCAGCCTCTGCCCCAGTGAAAACCCTTGTGAAGGGTGGCTGCCCATAAAAAAACCCGCCACAGGGGCGGGTTTGGGGGGTACATCTCAACCGGACTGAATTACTTCAGTTTGATTTCTTTGTATTCCACGTGCTTGCGAGCTTTGGGATCAAACTTCATG
>CAMAWQ010000057.1 GCA_945862005.1 Hylemonella gracilis
GGTAGCGCGCAAAAACGGTGACCCATTCAAAATCATTAATGGCGTCGTAGCGCAACGACTTGGACATGGCGGGCAAAATGGTGTTGGCCGAAGACGTCAGCAACAGGGTTTGCCCATCGGTTTTAGAGCGGGCTACCGCCTCTGCCGCCACCGCACCACCGGCACCCACGCGGCTCTCCACCACAATGGGGCGCCCCAGCGTTTTGGCCGCTTCGGTACTGAGCAATCGAGCCACCGAATCAATATTGCCCCCTGGCGGAAACCCCACCAAAAGGCGCGCCGCATTGTCCGACTGCGCCATGGCCATGCAAGCCCCACACCACCACACCACAAGGCACCAACGCCTGAGGTCCACATATAAAAAGTTTAGGAATTTCATGGGATGGGAGTTGAACATCTTGCGGACTGACTCGCAATATGGGGTAAGTCCCTATGCATACATATTAATTTTGGGATCAATATGCCAAGCACTTTTAATCTGTTGCAACTTCAGGCTCCATGTCTTTTCAAGTCACCCTCTCTCCAAGTGGGCATGCGTTTGCATGTCAGGAAGGTCTTGAGGTCCTCAAGGCCGGTCTGGCTGCAGGCTTTCGCATACCCTTCAGTTGCCGATCCGGCATGTGCAGATCTTGCCGGGGTCGGGTAGTCAAGGGCACAGTAGATTTTGGAGCGGCTCACGTCAAATATTTATCGGATGAAGAAAGGGCGCAGGGTTTGGCACTTTTGTGCTGCGCAATGCCCACCTCTGACGTGGAAATTGAGATTGATGAAATTGACCCCCACAAACATTTAAAACCCCAGCGCATTCCTTCTAGAGTTCTGTCTTATGAAGATGTGGCTCCTGATGTGCGGATCGTGACCCTGGGGTTACCGGCCAATGAACCTATGCAGTTTCGAGCTGGGCAGTTTGTCGATGTGTTCTTGCCTGACGGCGTGAGAAGAAGTTATTCGATTGCCAATATGCCCAAGGCTGAGGGCGTGCGTCAACTGGAATTGCACATCAAGCACATGCCTGGTGGGCGTTTCACCGACCATGTGTTCCAAACCCTTAAACCCCGGGAAATTTGGCAAATTGAAATGCCATTGGGTTCGTTTTGCCTTAAGGAGGCTTCCACCAAGCCCATCATCTTGGTGGCAACTGGTACAGGTTTTGCGCCTATTAAATCCATGATGCTGGTGGCCTTGGAACAAGACTCGCAAAGGCCTATTTACCTCTACTGGGGCGGGCGGCATCTTGTGGACCTGTACCAATTTGATCTTGCACAAGATTGGGCGCAGCTACACCCTCACATCAAGTTTGTGCCGGTGTTGAGTCAGCCCACCCCAGAAGACGATTGGTCTGGCCGCAAAGGTTATGTGCAACACGCGGTTCTGCAAGACCACCCAAACTTGAGCAACTTTGAGGTCTATGCCTGCGGCGTACCCAGCATGGTGGATGAAGCTCGACACGATTTTGAAACGCTGGGCAAATTGCCGACCGAAGCCTTTTTTGCAGATGCCTTTTTGTCTGAGGCGGATCGCCAACGCGCCCACACCACACCTGTTTGAACCCACTAAAAGGAGACTACGATGCTTCCCGAAAACTGTACGGTAATTCCACAAGAGCGCACCTCGGTCATCAAGCCCTACTGCATGAGCCATGGCACCTTGGAATGCTTTAGCCTCAAAAACTCGCGCCGCTTTTACGAAGAGTTTTTAGGTTTGGAGTGCGTGCGACACGGCAAGCCCGCCATGGTCATTCGCTTAGGCATGCGTTTTCATGTGGTCTGCGTTGAGGTGGGCGACCAAATTCACCCCTGCAGCTTGTTAAACCACTGGGGGGTAGACGTGGCCACCCGAGCCGAAGTGGACGAGGCCCATGCCAAAGCCATCGCACTGAAAGACCAATACGGCATCCGGCAAGTGTTGCCCCAACAAGAAATGCACGGTGTGTATTCCTTTTACCTTGAAGATTTGGACCACAACTGGTGGGAAATCCAAAACTACGCTAACGGTTTTCAGCATGACGACTTTTTTGATTTTGGCGACCGCTTCACCATGGACGAGTCGGGCGACGCTGCCAATTTAGAAGAGCTCAAGGTTTAAACCCTAGGCAATTTGAATCAACACCAACACAACAGGAGACTTTTCATGAACTTCATTCAACGACTGATGGTGGGAATGGGTGCTTTGTGCACCAGCCTTATCTTGGTTAGCGCTCAAGCCCAAACCCAACCCATCAAAGTGGGGGGCACGCTGGCATTAACCGGGCCTCTAAGCGCCACTGCGGTGATGCAAAAAATTGCCGGTGAAATTTATGTAGAGCAACTCAACAAAAGGGGCGGCTGGTTAGGGCGGCCTGTGGAATATGTGTTGAAGGATGACCAATCCAGGCCGGACGTGGCACGGACGCTTTACGAGCAACTGATTACGGTAGACAAGGTGGATCTGATCACCGGCCCCTATGCCACCGGCGCCATTTTGTCGGCCATGGGTGTAGCCCAAAGGTACAACAAGATATTGCTGCACAACACCTTTGGCCTGCCCTCCATGGCCAAGTACGACATGCAGTTTTCAGTTTCAGGTGGCGCCTATGAAATTGAATCCGTTTGGCCCAACTTGGTCTTTGACGCAGTGGCCTCTGGCTCCAAAACACCTAAGTCGGTGGCCATGCTGACCAGTAAATTCCCCTCGGTGCATTTTGTGACGCAAGGTGCTCGAGAAGTCTTAAAAAAGCGCGGATTAACTGAAGCGCTTTACCTCGAGTGGGAGTTCGGTAACCGCGACTATGGCGCCATTGCCGCCCGAGTCAAAGACGCCAAACCCGACATGGTTTGGGTAGGTGGCGTGGGCCTAGACGGCAACCTGCTGCTCGATGCCATGAAAAAAATTGACTATGTGCCTCCCCAGTTTTTTATCACCTTTCCAGCATCCAGCCCCATGCTGAAGTCGCCTGATGGCAAAGGCGTGTTGGCCCTTACCGTGTTTGAAGAGCACCCCCCTTTCAGTACCAACCCTGTGGCAGCGGAATTCATTAAGCAATTTCATGAGCGTGCGGCCAAAGCTGGCTTGCAAGACTATTCGGTGGAGTTGATTGCCGCAGTGGCTTATGCCACTTGGCAGACTTTAGATGCCGCAGTGACCGCTACCAAGTCTTTGGACGACAAAACACTGGCTGCCTGGATTAAGAAAAATCAAGTCGATACGGTGATTGGAAAAATGCGTTGGGACGGTACCAACAACTTCATGGGTGGCAACGATTTATACCGAGTCAAACAAGTGCAAAACGGCAAATGGGTGGTGGTGTGGCCCAAAGAGTATGCAGCGCCAGGCGCCCGTTTAATGTCGCCTTAAATCTCCTGAAAAACTGATCACCAATTCACCTTTTGGAATTCTCATGACCACTTACAAACTCGTCACCTACCGCGTCAATAAAGAAGACCGGGCCGGTGTGCTGATCAACGATCAGGTGTACGACATTCAAAAAATCACCAAAGAAGCCAGCTTTGACACCATGATGGGCGTGTTGGCGCAATGGGCTAAGGCTAAAAAAGCGCTGGCCGAATTTGAAAAAACGGTTCAGTCAGGCAAAAGCAAAGCTCAGGGCATTCCGCGTAAAAAGGCCAAATTGCAGGCCCCAGTGTTGTTGCCTGGCCAGTTGTATTGCGCGGGCGCCAACTACTCCGACCACATGGCAGAAATGGCCAAGGTGACCGGCGTGCCTGAGGGCCCCAACATGAAGGAGCTGGGAGAGCGCGCTTGGCACTTTATTAAGTCAGGACGCTCTTGCATTGCCGGGCCTGGCGCCAAAGTCAAAATTCCTGATGCCTGCAAGAAGATGGATTGGGAAATTGAACTTACCGCCGTGATTGGCAAAACCGCCAAAAATGTGTCGGTGGACAAGGCCCTGAGCTACGTGGCGGGCTACACCATTGCCAATGATTTATCGGCCCGCGACCTGATGCGCCGCCCCAAAAACTCACCTACATCTCCCTTCCATATGGATTGGATTGGCCAAAAATGCTTTGATGGTGGATGCCCCATTGGCCCTTGGATCGTGCCCAGCGACCAAATTAAAAACCCACACCAACTGGCCTTAAAGCTTTGGGTGAACGACGTGTTGATGCAAGACTCCAACAGCAGCCAGCTGATCTTTAATGTGGCCGAGCAAATTGCAGCACTTTCAGAGCGTGTGACCTTGCACCCGGGGGACCTCATCCTCACGGGCACACCAGCGGGTGTGGGTATGGGCCGGAACCTGTTCTTGAAGGCTGGCGATGAGGTGCGTATGCACATTGACGGCATTGGTGAACTCACCCATAGCATGGCCTAAGCGCCGAGAAAGTTCCACATGCAAGGAAAAATTGGGCTCGAAGAGCATTTCGCTATTCCTGAAACCCTACAAGACTCCAACGGCTTTTTACCGGATGTGGTGTGGCAAGAGCTGAGCGCAAGGCTCATGGACATTCAAGACCGCAGACTGCGCGAGATGGATGCCCACGGCATGGAGATGATGATTTTGTCGCTCAATGCGCCCGCCTTACAGGCCCTGCACGTTCGCAGCAAAGCCGTTGAGATTGCCCAACGGGCCAATGACTTTTTGGCCGAGCAGGTAGCCTTAAGGCCAGACCGTTTTCAGGCCTTGGCGGCCTTGCCCATGCAAGACCCTGACGCCGCTTGTCGCGAGCTGCAAAGGTGCATTCAAGACTTAGGCTTTAAGGGCTCCTTGGTCAATGGGTTTTCGCAGGTGGACACACCCGACAACGTGGTGTACTACGACGCGCCTCAGTTTGCAGGTTTTTGGGCTTTGTGCGAACAGCTGGACGCGCCCTTTTACTTGCACCCGCGCAACCCTTTACCCAGCTGGGCACAAATTTATGAGGGCCATCCTTGGCTCATGGGCCCCACTTGGGCGTTTGGACAAGAAACGGCTGTGCATGCATTGCGCTTGATGGCCAGTGGCCTATTTGACCGACACCCGCAGCTGAAAATCATTCTGGGTCATTTGGGTGAGGGCCTGCCCTACAGCATGTGGCGAGTTGACAACCGCAACGGCTGGACGCCCAAAGACAGAGCCTACCCCGCAAAAAAACCATTGGCGGATTACTTTCACCAAAACTTCTGGTTGACCACCTCGGGCAACTTCAGAACTCAATCGCTGATTGACGCCATGCTGGAAGTGGGCGCAGACCGCATTTTGTTCTCTACCGATTGGCCATTTGAAAACGTGGACCAAGCCGCTATTTGGTTTGACAACGCCAGCATCAGCGAGGCCGATCGCCTGAAAATTGGCAGAACCAATGCCCTGAAATTGTTTGGACTGAAGTAACTATTTGTGGTGGCTGTTGAGCCGCCGCCATTCCCAAGGGGGCGTGGGGCTGGCTTGTTGCCAAAGACCCATCTGATCGTTTTGAGCTGCTGTCTCAGCGGCATTAAAAGCTTGCCGCTGTGGACCGGAAAGTTCGTGTTCATACCGCCGAAACACCCAGGCTAAGCCCTGCTGCACTTGCAACAGACTCACATCGGTTTTGCGGATGCGCACATACCCTACCCAGCGGCCGTGCACATCCTGCTTGTGCGCGTTGACCCGGACGGTCTTGCCTTCAATAGCTTGGCGTAAAGAGGCTTTAGACACATCGCCAAACGGCTGGTTCCATTCTGGGGCGTCAATGGCAGCCAGCCGAATACGCAGCACGTCATCGTGCGCGTCTAGTAGCTCAATGGAGTCGCCATCTACCACCCTGAGCACCTTGCCGCTGAATGATTTGGCTTGAGCAGGTGCGCCTAAACAGAGGGCCCCCAACACCACCGCGATGACCACCCCGAACAACATCAGCCAACGAGCCAGTCCCATACCAAGCCCTAATGGGCTAGGGGAAGTGATAGGGCTAAAACATCGCCCCATTATTCGAGCGTGATACCCCGATCCTTGATGACCTTGCTCCAACGCACCGTTTCTTTTTGCAGCCAGTCCGCAAACTCGGCTTGTGACGAACCCACCACTTCAATGCCCTGTGCCGCGAGCTTGTCTTTAATGTCTGGGCTGGCTAAGGCCTTGACCAAAGCAGCATGAACTTTGTCGAGGATGGGTTTGGGTGTGCCCGCAGGTGCAACCATACCGGTCCAGGACTGAGCCTCAAACCCGGGAATCACGGAGGCAATGGTGGGCACATTGGGCACTTGGGTCGAGCGTGTGGGAGACGACACGCCAATAGCCACGATTTTGCCGCTCTGCACATGAGGCAACACCAAGCCCATGGAGGCGATCATGCCGGTGACCTGGCCGCCCAACAAATCGTTCAAAGCTGCGGCTCCACCCCTATAAGACACTAAGGTGATGTCCATGCCCCCCATAGACTTGAGCAATTCAGCAGACAAACGGCTTGAAGTGCCTGCACCTGGCGTTGAAAAAAAGACTTTGTTTTTTTCTTTGCCTTGCTGAATAAGTTCTGCAATGCTTTTGATGCCGGAACCAGGATGCACCACCAGCAACTGCGGACTTTTCACCATGAGCGAAATGGGCACAAAGTCTTTCAGCGGATCGTGCTGAACGCCCTTGTACATGTAAGGGTTGGTGGCAAAGCTGTCAAAAGCAGACATGAGCGTGTAACCATCGGGGGCAGCTCTGGCCGCCGCATTGGTCCCGACCACGCCACCCGCTGCGGGAATGTTTTCAATGATGATGGGCTGCCCCAAGGTCTCGCTCATTTTGGGCGCCACCATGCGCGTGGCCACATCAGTCACGCCACCGGGCGGATAGGGCACCATGATTTTGATAGGTTTATTGGGGTAGTCTTGAGCCGCCGCGGTAAAGACTAAACCTATGCTGGCCAAGGCCAACAGCAAAGAACACAACAAACGATCCCACATGGCAAAGCGCTCCAACTTAGGTTTGGGGTAGGTATTTAGACAGCCAATCGCGCACCACATTCCAGACACGCTGATTGCCCTCGGCCAACATAAAGTGGTCGGTGTCAGCAAACAGATGCAGCTCTACGGGCATTTGGGCACGACCAAACATGGCAATGGATTGCTCGGTAGGCGTTACAGAGTCTTTAGAGCTATGCAACAGCAATAGGGGCCTTGGGCTGATCTGGTGCACCACGTCTTCCGCCCTAAAATCGAACATGCTTTGTGCAGTTTCAGCCGTAAATTCTTGAATAGAGCCCGGAACAATTTGCCGCTTGAGGCCCTGAGGAATCGGCACGATGTCCATACGTGGCACCATCAGGGATTGCCCAGTGGAGGCTCGGTGTTGACGCCCCTGCTCCAGCATTTGGGTGAACTTGCTCCAAGCCTCTGGTGTGGGGTGCTGCCCCTTAAACTTGCGCTCACCATGACCCCAGCCGCCGGATGACATCACGACTGCAAAACGCTGGTCAATTGCGCCCGCATAAACCGCCACGGCGGCTCCAAAGCTGGACCCCATGACGCCAATGGCTTTGGGGTTGACGCCCTTATGTTGAATCAGGCACGACAGTGCGTCATGGGTGCATTGCACCTGTTCCATACAAATTAAATTGCCACGAGGACCTTCGCTGCCACCGCAGCCTGGCATGTCAAAACGCATAGTGATGTAACCCATGGCCTCCAATTCGGCACAGGGGCCCAGCACGTTTTCGGCGGACATGTTGCTGCCAAAGCCATGCAGGACCAGCATGGCCGGATGCTGGCCATTAGAGTTGGCAAGCTGGTCTGGCCAGCGCACCACACCCACGATACGGTGGCCTTGAGATACAAACTCGACGTGTTGCTCTTTCACATAGTCTCCGTAGATGGATGGGTTCGGTTTTTTTCAATTTCAACAGCCACAGCCAAAGAGGGACGCTTTTTACCATCGTCCACTTGCTGGATGCCGTCTGGCAAATGCCATTCGCTGAAGCGGTTGACCCGGTACTGGTGCGGCTTCCATTGCTCGGTCACATAGTCAGGATCGCAAAAATACTCTATGGATCCGCCATGAGGATTTTTAAAGTACCAAAAGTAGGCTGAGGAAATGGGGTGCCGCCCCGGCCCCACCTCGGTCGCCCAACCCTTGTTTGAAAAGGCCAAGCCGCCCCCAAACACTTCGTGCTGGTCCTTCACCTCAAAGGCAATATGGTGGAGCATGGCTTTACCGTGCGGGCTTTTGATCAAAAACAAATTGTGATGCTCGCTGCGTTGCGCCCAACGTAAAAACACCCCAGCCCCACCCACATAACGGTCTGATAACCAAAAACCTAGGCGCTTGATATAAAAGGTTTCAGCCTCTTTGGTATCAGGTACAAAAAACACGATGTGCCCCATTTGCCAAGGCGTGGCTTGTGCATACACCGGGCTAATGAGGTCAACCCGAGCCCTACGACCGGGTTCATTGCGGGCAATGCCCTTAGGCGCCTTCACGTGCAGCCGCTGGCTGACACTTAAGCTCACATGAATACCGGCGTCGTCTTGAAAATGCACCCGACCCTCTGTGTCTTCATGCACCGCACGGTCTTTAGAGAGGTCTGAGGCAAGGGCCTCTAAGTCTTTTTGGCGCTTCACACCTAACTCAAAAGAACGAAATTGAGAGTTTGGATGCAACTGCGGGGCCAGCTTGGGGCTATGAGCGGATCGCACCAGCACTCGGCTTTCGTTACCCACCTGAAACGTGAGCGAGTCTCGACCTTGGGAAATTTTTTGAAGCCCCCAATCGGTGAAGAACTGTCGGGACTGTTTTAAATCTTCCGAGCCAAAGCTCACGGACTCCAAACCGACGTAGTCCATCACGTGCTCCCACTGGTCACAGACTTTGGCACCACTTGCGGTATGCCTAAGCCCATGCGAATTTTGAGACCCTTAATGACTTCTTTGATAGTGCCGCACAAAGGCAAGCTGATGCGCACTTGGTCGGCCTCATGGAGCACGATATTCATGTCTTTTTCTGCCCAAGGCATGCCGCTGAGGTCAGCTCGCTCGTCCATCGCCCAATTTTGCGCGCTGCTATGGTGCAAGGCCTTGCGCATTTTGGCGGGATCGACGCCCATGCTTTCGCCTAGACGCAGACCTTCGTCATTAGCAGCTGTACAAGCCCACAAAATCAAGTTGTTAACCATTTTCCCCACTTGGCCTGCACCCGCTGCCTCGCCCAAATGAAAGATATCAGAGGCAAAGGTGTCAAACACGGGTCGGCAGGCCTCAAAGGCTTGAGGCTCGCCCGCACCCAAGATCAGCATTTTTCCGGAAATGGCCGCAGCCTCACCTCGGGTTAAAGGAATGTCGAGCAGGGTGATGTGCTTTTGCAGGAGTTGAAACCCGAGCGTTTGGGCATAACTGGGCGAGACGGTAGAACCCAAAGCAACTATCAGGCCGGGCGCAGCACCTTGCATCACACCTTCCGGGCCCCAGATGGCATCTTCCACTTCGCTGTCAAAGCCCACCACCACCAGCACCAAGTCGCTTTGGCGCGCCACCTCAGCAGGGCTGTCCACCATCTGAACGCCTGAGGCCTTGGCGCGGTCAACTGCTGCAGGGATTGGATCAAAGCCCACCACCTTAAAACTATTGCGCATCAGATGCCCCGCCATGGGCGCACCCATTTTCCCAAGGCCCAGCAGGCCAACAGTGTGAATGGGTCTCATGTTCAGTCCGCGGTAATTTTGGCTTCTTTAATGACTTTGCCCCAACGCTCCCACTCCTCCTTGACCAGACGTGTGAACTGCTCTGGTGTGCTGGTGTTGGGAACCAAGCCTTGGGCAGCCAGTCTTTCTTGAGTATCGGGTTGCGCCACGATGGAGCGAATATCGGCGTTGTAACGGTTCAGCAGCGCAGGCGACATGCCAGCGGGGCCCCACACACCCAACCACAGGTCCACGTCGTAACCTGTGACGCCTTGTTCGTGCAAAGACGGAATGTCTTTAAACAAGGGGTGCCGCTCTTTGAGGCTGGAGCCCAGCACTTTGATTTGCCCGGCGCGCAATTTAGGTAGTGCCACATGGATAGGCAAAAACATGGCGGGGATGATGCCGGCAATAAGATCGTTTTCTGCTCCGGATGAGCCCTTGTACGGAATGTGAACCAGATTGATACCGGCTTGCAACTTGAGCAGCTCCATACACAAATGGTGGTGCGTACCGTTACCCGGAGAGCCATAGTTGAGTTGGCCTGGACGGGTTTTGGCGTAAGCAATGAACTCTTGAACATTATTGGCTGGAAAACCTTTATGCACCACCAAAGCCAAGCTGGTCGTGCCCACATTGGTGATGGGCTGCAAATCTTTGATGATGTCGAAGGGCAGCTTGGGGTAGAGGTGAGGGCCCGTCAGCGAAGAAGCGGGGCCTACCATCAAGGTATGGCCATCGGGCGCAGACTTGGCTACAGCATCGGCTCCAATGGTGCCGGATGCGCCGGGTCGGTTTTCCACTATCACCGGCAAGTCCCATTTCAGAGTGAGCTTGGGGGCCAAGAGCCTGGCCAAAATGTCCGGGCCAGCGCCGGGCGTAAAGGGCACCAACAATTTAACGGGGCGCTTGTCTCCCATTTGGGCCCATGCCACCGTGCTGGAAGCTAGGGCCAACGATGCACTGGATTGAATAAAACGACGACGCGATAAGCCTTGACCAAACTTCACAGGAATACTCCAGCTGTTGAAAGATAAAAGATAAAAAAGTCGATTTTGATTATTGCCCCTGAACCGACCAATCACCATCGAGTAAAACCCTTGGCAAGCCGCATCTACCAATAGCGGAGCACTTGGGTCCCGTCTTTAGGCTTGTTGGTACTTGGCTTTTTACTGGGTGTGCCCAGCGTGATCCAACCTGCCAAGGTCTCCCCGGGCTGGCAGAAGGCTTGCAAGATGAGGGCTGAGCGAGTTTTGTCGCCACTGAGAATTTTGGCGCCAAAGCCCATGGCATGCGCGGCGTTCAGCATGTTGGTGATAGCGCCGCCAATGCACATCCACTGCTCGTGCGCGGGCACCAAGGGATGAGCAGGGTCAATTTGGGCAATCACAGCCAAGGTGGTGGGCGCACGAAGTGCGCGGTCGCGCTCCATTTCAACAGCCTCGGGAGTTTTGCCCTTTTGCAGGGCATGTTGCACAAACAGCTCCGCCATACGTGATTTGGCAGCACCATCAATGACCACCACTCGCCACGGCACCAGTTCACCGTGGTCAGGACCCCTAAGACCCGCTTGCACCATCAGCTCCAGCTGAGAGCTGTTGGGACCTGGATCGACCAAATGCTTGGGACCCGTTGAAAATCGGGACAGCAAGCACTCCAACGCTAAGGGGTTCATAGGTGCACTGCTTTCATTAAAAAACCAAGGTGCGCCACTGCGCCTCTTGGGTGCGCGCCATAAACTGAATCAGCCCTCCCGCACCGGTCACGAAAGGCGCCAAGTCAGTCAAGCGGTAGTTCAGGGCATGCATGGCCTGGCTGCAGGCATAAAGCTTGACCCCATCTTGCTCAGCACGTTCTAAATAGGCCCCAAGGCTAAGTTGCTCGGAACCAAAGCCAATGAGGCGGGCCGAGTTGGAAGGCAGCAGCAGCTCGACACATTGCGCGGTGAAGTAAAGCTCCGCTTCACTGTCCATAGCCACAGCGGTTTGCGCGAGCATAAAGGGCGTGGCCAGCCGAGCGGGTTGAGACAGGTCTGCCGACCACATCAACACCGCAGTTCCGTGGTTCATATGGGAGGTGGTGTGTTTGAAGGAAAGCTCATGGGTTCCAAGCGCATTCTGTGCTCTGCCGCTTCCAGCAAACTTGGGCCATGGTGCAATTGCGTCAGGTCTTGTAACCAGCGACTGGGCG
>CAMAWQ010000058.1 GCA_945862005.1 Hylemonella gracilis
TCCCGCAAAAGGGGCACCAAGTGCGGTTGCTGCAAGGGGGTGATGCGCTTTTTGCGGCCATGGTGCTGGCCATAGACGCCAGCACCCATGAGGTGCGGCTTGAAACCTATATTTTTCATGCTGATTCAGCTGCCCAACGCATCGCCGACGCACTGATTCGAGCTGCTCAAAGGGGGGTGTATGTCTTTCTGGTCGTGGATGGTGTGGGCACCCCTGAGTTACCCGCTCATTGGGTTGAACGCTTTAATGAGGCTGGTGTGCAGTGGCAAATATTTATGCCGCTGGGGCGCCTCGGGTTGCTCATTCCCAGCCGATGGCGGCGCTTACACCGCAAGCTCTGCGTGGTGGATGGGGCGTTGGCCTTTTGCGGTGGTATCAATTTGCTGGACGATCGCATGGACCACATCCAAGGCTCATTACCAGCCCCACGTTTAGATTTTGCGGTGCAGGTCAGAGGTCCCGCGGTTCGTGACATGCACGAGGTGATGGCTAGGTTTTGGGTGCGCGTGGAAGCCGTACGCACCCTGCAAGAAGCCGATGTCTCATTGGGTTGGCAGGCCTTGAACACCTTGGTGCAACAGGCTTTTGAAAACGGGGCTCACCCAGATCAGATGGAACTCCTTAGCCCCAATGGCGTACGCGCTGCTTTGGTGTTGCGTGACAACCTCAGCCACCGCTGGCACATTGAACGCATGTACCGCAAGGCTATTGCCTCAGCGCGGCAAGACATTTGGATTGCCAATGCCTACTTTTTACCAGGCTCTAAATTGCGCAAAGCCCTTATGCATGCGGCACGGCGGGGTGTGCGCGTGAGGTTGTTATTGCAAGGGCGATGGAAATATGTATTGCAGCGTCACGCGGTGCGCCAGGTGTATGCCGAGCTGTTGGCGGCAGGCGTTGAAATTTGTGAATATGTACCCAGCGAGTTGCACGCCAAAGTGGCGGTGGTGGATGGGCGGTGGACCACAGTGGGGTCGTCTAATTTGGACCCCTTGAGCCTCTTGATGGCGCGCGAAGCCAACATGGTGGTTGTGGATGACGACTTTGCACAAGACCTTGTAGGTAGGTTGCAACACGCGGCCGAACATGAGTGCCGATGGATCGATGCCCACACCCTGCAACAGCGCAGTTTTTGGAGCCGGCGGCTTGACGCTGGTGCCTTTGCTTTGGTGCGGACGATGTTGTTTGTGTTGGGCCAGCGCTACTGAGAGCGCGCTGGTAATATGTTTACATGACCAAAGACCTCAACCCCTTGGGTAACGAAACAGCCTCTGAAGAGGGTGTACCCGTATCCGTGCGCATAAGGGAGCGCTTGTTAGCCTCTCGCAAACGCTTCAATGCCAACGACAACATTGCCGACTTTATTGAGCCTGGCGAATTGGATCATCTACTGAGCGAAGTCACCCAAAAAATGCAAGGCGTGTTGGACAGCTTGGTCATTGACACCACCCATGACCACAACACCGATGACACTGCTCGCCGCGTGGCCAAGATGTACCTCAATGAGGTGTTCAATGGGCGCTATGTGCACGCACCTAAGATCACAGAATTCCCTAACGCCGAGCACCTTAATGAGCTGATGATCGTAGGGCCCATCACGGTGCGTAGCGCCTGCTCGCATCATTTTTGTCCGGTCATAGGCAAAGTATGGATTGGTGTGATGCCTAATGAACATACCAATGTGATTGGTTTATCAAAGTACGCCCGTTTGGCGGAGTGGGTGATGGGACGGCCGCAAATTCAAGAAGAAGCGGTGGTGCAGTTGGCTGACCTGATTCAAACCCGTACCCAACCCGATGGCCTAGCCATTGTGATGGAGGCGACCCACTACTGCATGGCGTGGCGCGGCGTTAAAGACATGGGCAGCAAAATGATCAATTCGGTCATGCGCGGTGTGTTTCTTAAAGACCCCAATTTGCGCCGAGAATTTTTGGCCTTGATTCCCCAAAGGAGCTGAACATGTTGGTTCGATTGCTATACGCCAGCCGTGCTGTGGATTCAGCCGATGCCACTATTGACGGCATTCTGTCCAAATCGCGCGAGTACAACCCCAACAGCGGCATCACCGGTATCTTGTGCTACGGGGGCTCCATTTTTTTACAGGCCATTGAAGGGGGCCGTAAAGCAGTGAGCGAGTTGTATGGCCACATACAAAGAGACCCTCGCCATCAAGACGTGCAGTTGCTGATGTATGAAGAAATTTCTGAGCGCCGTTTTGGCGGCTGGACCATGGGGCAGGTCAACTTGGCCCGCATCAACACGTCTATTTTGTTGAAGTACATGGAGCGGCCTGAGCTCGATCCCTATAGCGTGCCCGGTAAAGTATCCATGGCCTTGTTAGAAGAGCTGATGGCCACCGCGGCCATCATTGGCCGCGCCTAAAGGAAGGCTGGCGTGGGGGCATTTGTCGCTCCTGATTCAGACACTCCCTTGCTTTTAGGCTGCGATTTTTCCAGTCGGCCTACCCGTAAAAAACCCATCGTCTTAGCTAGCGGCACACTGGTAGGTCACCGTGTGGTGTTGCAGCAGCTGCATGAGTTTTTCAGTGTGGACGATCTTTCAGCTTGGTTGTCATCCCAGCCCACTTGGTTGGGAGGTTTTGACCTGCCGTTTGGCTTACCCAGAGAGTTGGTGCAGACCTTAGGCTGGCCTCAAGACTGGGCGCAGTGCATAGCGCATTACACCCAGCTCAGCCGTGAGAGCATTCGGGATACCTTTGCCGCGTTTTGCAACGCGCGACCTGTGGGCCACAAGTTTGCTCACCGCGCCACGGACCGGCCCGCCCAGTCCAGCCCCTCCATGAAATGGGTCAATCCGCCGGTGGCTTACATGCTGCACGCAGGCGTACCCTGCTTGCTTAAGGCACAGGCCTATTTGGCAGGGGTCATGCAGCTGCCCGCTGAGGGTGTACCCGCTAATGCCCAGCCGCCCAGGGTGGCCTTGGAGGCTTATCCAGGCTTGTTGGCCCGTGAGTTGTTGGGCGGGCAAAGCTACAAAAGTGACGACCCCGCTAAGCAGACCCCCGAGCGTTTGATTGCCCGTAAGCACTTGTTACATGGCTTGGAACTGGGATCCGCCCGCTTGGGTTTGCGCTTAAAGCTTAGCCATACCCTTAGTGGTGTTCTGGTGCAAGACGCCAGCGCCGACCGTCTGGACGCCGTGTTGTGCCTCATGCAAGCCGCTTGGGCGCACCTGCAAGGACCGCCGCACTTTGGCTTACCTGAGGATGTGGACTTGTTGGAAGGCTGGATTGTGTCGGCTTAAGCCGAGCGCGAAATCACAGCTTCGTCGAGCTTGAGCGCCAACTGTGAAATCGCCAACGCCGCAGGGCAGCCGGGCGTATTGAGCATCAAGAGCTGACGCCGCATGATGGCCATTTTGACGCTGGGGTCTGAGGGAATATCGCCGGTGTGAACAAGCTTGATATTCACACCCTGTGCCTTAGACACAAACCGGTCCAACACCTGCTGCAACTGAACCGTGATGGCACGCCCATCGCCCAGCCGCGCGGTTTGGTTGATGATCATGCGAATCTGTTGCCGCTTTTGCTGACTGGTCAGCACCTTGATGGTCGCGTAGGCATCGGTGAGCGATGTGGGCTCAGGTGTGGCCACCAGCAACACCTCTGAGGCCAAAGACACCGCAAACAACACCACATCTGAAATGCCCGCACCGGTGTCGAGCAAAATCACGTCGTAAAGCGGGTGCAGCGCCTCCATGATGCGTAAAAAGTCATCGCGCACCCCAGAGGTCAACCGCGAGTACTCCACCAAACCTGAGCCGGCCAGCAGCACGTCAAAACCACCCGGGGTTTTGATGATGCATTCTTGCAACTGAGCTTTGCCCATGAATACATCGTGCAAGGTGAGCTTAGGGTAAAGGTTGAGCACCACATCCAGGTTAGCCAACCCTAAGTCGGCGTCCATTACTAACACACGGTGCCCGCGCTTGGCAATGGCAGCGGCCAGGTTGGAGGACACAAAGGTTTTCCCCACCCCGCCTTTGCCACTGGTGATGGCCATGACTTTGGCTACCGCTTTGGAATTTTGTTTGGTCATAGGCTGTCTTCTAGAGTTTGGGCCCCAGCAGCGGCCAGATCGGCGCCAAAAGCCGCAAACAACATGTTTTTTTCTTCGGCACTAACGGCAACCAACGGATCTAGGTCTAAACAGACCAAATTGCCTCCCCGAGCTTTGGCCTGATACAGCTGTGTGTCTGCCCGCTCCAGCCAAGCCGAGACGGTGCAACGCGTCCATTCTGGGACAAAAGCGGCCCCCACGCTCACCGTAAAAGCCATGCCTTCAGTGCTCAAATCTTTCGTGTCCAAGCCGGTCATGGTGAGGTGTTCCATACGCTCGCGCAGGCGCTCGGCCACCATACTGCCGTCGGCGGCGTTGCAGTCGGTCAAAATTACCGCAAATTCATCTGTACCGCAGCGAGCCAACATATCTTGGGGCCGCACCGATCGAGACATGACACCGGCAATGCGCCGGATCAGCTCATCCACCCACTCTGGGCTGCGCGTTTGCTGAAGGTTTTGAAAGTGGTCCACTGTCAGCAAAAGCAGCATGGCGGGTCGACCAGAGCGGGCCACCACATCGTTTTCGCGATTGAGCGCGGATTCAAATTGCTTGCGGTTGGCTAAGCCTGTCAAAGGGTCGCGTTGGGTGAGCTGACACAAACCGTCAATCACCGCTTGCAGATAGAGCGTGGGTTCTGCACTCATTTCGGGCAAGGCGTTGTAGCTCACGCGCTGCAACAAGGCTTGGGCATCATCCAGTCGCAATTGGCCAATGTCCAAGTTGCGTGGAGGAGAGTTGGGCGCAGGAGCTGGCACGGGTCAACGTTGGGAATTATTTCTGAGCAATAGAGCTTAACAGCCGGTGATGGGGGGCTGTGTGCCACAGACCTTGCAGTCTGCTTGTCGAGCTATAAGCATTTCATTGAAGGTCATGTGCAGCCCATCTATCAAGAGCAGGCGACCAGCCAAAGATTCGCCTGCTCCGCTGATCAGCTTGAGCGCCTCAGCAGCTTGCATGCTCCCCACCATGCCCACCAAAGGAGCCAGCACGCCCATGGTGGCGCATTGGGTTTCTTCAAAATGTGTCTGCGGGTCAAACAGGCAGGCGTAGCAGGGAGCCTGGGCTTGGCGCGGGTCAAACACCGACACTTGCCCATCAAATTTGATGGCTGCACCCGATACCAAAGGCTTGCCATGCCGCACACATGCCGCATTAACGGCCTGGCGGGTGGCAAAGTTGTCGCTGCAGTCCAGCACTACATCCGCTTGGGGCACCCACTGGTCTAAAAAAGTCTTATCGGCTTGGGTCTGAAGGGGGGTGATTTGAACCAGCGGGTTGATGTCTGCAATGGCAGTTTGCAAAGAGCTTACTTTAGGCCGCCCCAGATTAGACATACGGTGGGCAATTTGCCGCTGCAGGTTGGTCAGGTCTACAGCGTCAGGGTCTGCTAAGGTGATATGCCCTACGCCCGCAGCACCTAAATACAAAGCGGCCGGGCAACCCAAGCCACCTGCGCCAATCAGCAGCACGTGGCTTTGGCAAATGCGTTGCTGACCTTCTATGCCAATTGCATCGAGCAAAATGTGCCGCGAATAGCGCAGCAACTCTTCATCGTTCACGGCGCTTTTTTATCGGGTCAAGTATCGCGGTCAAGACTCAGTTTTCTTTGGGGGCGTCTTTACGCTCGGTTTGGGTTTTGCTGGCCAATACCGGCAGACCTTTCAAGCGGTTGAGGGCTTGAATCAGCGGAAAGTCTTTCTCGCTGCCAAATTCGGGTAAGCGTTTTTCCGCTGCAGGTTTTTTAGCGTCTTCTTCCAGCTTTTTAAGGGCGGCATCGCGGGCTTTTTCTCGCTCGCCGTCTTTTGCGGCATCGGTTTGGCCGTTACTCAAGTGCTTGTCCAAATCGGCTTCGCGCGTGCGCAGCGCCGCAAATACATTGCCTTCGGCGGTTTCGTCCAGCATCACGTCAGGCACGATGCCGCGCGCCTGAATACTCCGCCCCGCAGGGGTAAAGTACCTTGCGGTGGTGATTTTTAAGGCTGTATCAGGGCCCAGTGGGCGTACGGTTTGCACCGATCCTTTGCCAAAGGTTTGGCTGCCCATGATGGTGGCGCGTTGGTGGTCTTGCAGGGCCCCCGCCACAATTTCGCTGGCAGAAGCAGAGCCTTCGTTCACCAGAACCACTAGGGGTACGGTTTTAATGGCCGCAGGTAAACGTTTAATGGGATCGTTACCGCCGCGCCGCTGATAAAACTCAGGCGACGCTTTGTAAATGAATTTACTTTCAGACAGTTGGCCGTTGGTGGACACCACCGTCACGTTGTCGGGCAAGAAGGCCGCAGACACCGCCACCGCAGCATCCAAAAGCCCCCCAGGGTCGTTGCGCAAGTCCAAAACCAAGCCCTTGAGTTGCGGCTCAGCTTTGTAAATCTCTTCAATTTTGCGCACAAAGTCCTCTACGGTGCGGTCTTGAAACTGGCTCAAACGCAGCCATGCGTAGCCGGGCTCCAGCATCTTGGATTTCACCGACACGGTTTTAATTTCTTCGCGGATGATGGTCACGGGGAACGTACGACTCTCGTCTTTGCGGAAGATGGTTAACACCACTTTGGTGTTGGGCTCACCTCGCATGCGCTTGACGGCCTCGTTCAGCGTCAAACCCTTGACCGCTGTGTCGTCCACCTTGGTGATCAGGTCGTTGGTTTTAAGGCCAGCCCTGTAAGCTGGGGAGCCTTCAATGGGGGACACCACCTTCACCAAACCATCTTCTTGAGTGATTTCAATTCCCACGCCCACAAATCGGCCGGTGGTGCCTTCTCGGAATTCTTTGTAAGACTTTTTGTCGAAGTATTGGGAATGCGGGTCCAAGCTGGCAACCATGCCCGAGATAGCGTCAGTGATGAGCTTTTTCTCGTCCACAGGCTCTACATAGTCGGACTTGATCATGCCGAACACTGCGGCGAGCTGTTGCAGCTCTTCTAGCGGAAGCGGCGCCATGTTGCCGCGAGCCCCAATTTGCACCGAAACCGTGGTGAGCGCGCCTGCCAAAGCCCCAAGGGCGATCCAGCCAGCAATCTTTAATTTGTGAGCCATAGTGTCAATCCGTCAAGTCCAATTCCGTCAAGCTATTCAAACCAATATACACGTTTGGCTGAACTCCGTGCAATCAAGTGGATCCGGCTTGGTTTTGCTTTAAAAAATAGTGCCGGATGGGCTTGAGCTGGGCGTCCAATTCGTATACCAACGGCACGCCATTGGGAATGTTCAGGCTCACACTGTCTTGGTCTGAAATGCCGTCCAAATACTTCACCAATGCCCTGATGGAATTGCCATGTGCCGATAGCAGCACCCGCTTTCCCGACCGAATAGCCGGTGCAATGGACTCCGTCCAAAACGGCACCACTCGGGCCACCGTGTCTTTAAGGCATTCGGTCAGCGGAATTTGGTCTGCGCGCAGTTGGGCGTAACGGGGGTCATGGCGCTCGCTGCGGGCGTCGTCGTCAGCCAGCGGTGGAGGAGGCGTGTCGTAACTGCGCCGCCACAACAGCACCTGCTCGTCTCCAAACTGCTTGGCCATTTCAGCCTTGTTCAGACCTTGTAAGCCACCGTAGTGGCGTTCATTGAGCTGCCAGCTTTTCACCACAGGCAGCCAGGTGCGGTCCAAGGCATCTAAACAGTAAGACAGCGTGTGAATGGCGCGTTTGAGCACACTGGTGTAAGCCAGGTCAAAGTCGTAGCCTTCGGCTTTAAGTAATTGACCAGCCGAAATGGCCTGAGATACCCCAGTGGGGGTAAGGTCAATATCGGTCCAGCCAGTGAAGCGGTTTTCAAGATTCCAAATCGATTCACCGTGGCGAATCAGAACTAATTTGTACATGCCAAGAACGCCCAAAAACCTCGCATTCTAGAATCTGAAGTTTTTGGCGAACCTTTTAAAGGAATTCTGTGGATTTCATCATCAACAACTGGATGCTCATAGCGGTGGCCCTGAGCTCCGGCGGCTTACTGGTTTTTCCCATCGTTCGAGACGCCATGGGCGCGGACCTTACCCCTACCCAAGCTGTACATCTCATTAACCGCGAAAATGCGGTGGTGGTGGATGTGTGTTCTGCTGAGGAATATGCTCAAGGCCATGTGGGGCAGGCCAAACACATCCCTTTGGCGGATCTTGCGGCCAAGCTGCCCGAATCCGTCAAAAACAAAGACCTGCCGGTTATTTTTGTGTGCCAAAGCGGCGGGCGCTCTGGCAGCGCGGCCCGCGTGGCCATAGGCTTAGGCTACGCCAAAGCGCAATCTTTAGGGGGTGGCCTGAATGCTTGGAAACAAGCCGGTCTGCCCCTTAATAAAGCCTCTAACTGAAAGCGTTTGTCACATGCAAGCTGTCAAGATGTACACCACCGCGGTCTGCCCCTATTGCGTCCGCGCCAAGCAACTCCTGAAATCCAAAGGGGTTGAGCTGATTGAAGAAATTCGTATCGACACCAACCCTCAAGCCCGCGATCACATGATGTCCAGCACCGGTCGGCGCACCGTACCCCAAATCTTTATTGGGGCCACCCACGTGGGCGGCTGCGACGACCTGATGGCGCTCGATTCCCGTGGCGAATTGCTGCCCTTGCTCAACGCGGCATAACACCATTTTTTCACCCCGCCTCACTTACAGGCTCTTCAAGAAAGTTCTTATGTCCGATTCCTTTGAGTCCGATTCTCAAAACGCAGGTGGTTTTGACACTGACCTGACCCCTGTGTTTCAAATTCAGCGCGTGTACCTGAAGGAAGCCTCCTTAGAGCAGCCCAACTCTCCCGGCATTCTGACCCGCCAAGACCAACCCGGGGTGGACATTCAGCTCGGTGTGGAAGCCACGCCCCTAGCTGAAGGGGTGTTTGAAGTGTCAGTCACGGCCACTGTGCACGCCACTCTAGAAGATAAAACCGTGTTTCTGGTGGAAGCCAAGCAAGCCGGTATTTTCGAAATTCGCAACATTCCTGAAGAGCAAATGAACCCCGTCCTCAGCGTGGCGTGCCCACAAATCATTTACCCCTATCTGCGCAGCAATGTAGCCGACTTGGTTCAGCGCGCGGGCTTTCCGCCAGTGCACCTCAATGAAATCAACTTTGAGAGCATGTACCAGCAAAACTTGGCCCAAAACGCTTCTACGCCGGTGCAGTAAGGCTCTGCAGCCAAGGCACTTCGGACCATGAAAATGCTTGTTTTGGGTGCTGGCGCTTGGGGTACCGCACTCGCGGTACACGCCAGCCGCTTGGCCGGGAGAGAAGTCACTCTTTGGGCGCGAGACGCCGCTCAGGCTCATGCCATGCAGGCGAAGCGCATCAATATCAAGTATTTACAAAGTGTAGAGATGCCTGCGGCGTTGCATGTGGTGTCTACGCCCCTAACGGAGTTGCAAGCTTTGTGTCTTCAGCACCCTTTGGTGGTTATTGCCAGCCCAATGGCAGGTTTGCGAACCATGCTGGGTTTACTAGCGGGTACGACCTCCACGGTTGCTTGGTTGTGTAAGGGGTTTGAGCCTGTGGGCGCTTTGCACCCTTATGGCTTGATGGGTCACGAAATTCAAGCCGAGGTGGCCCCGCAGCTCCAAGCCGGGGTGTTGAGTGGGCCCAGCTTTGCCATTGAGGTAGCGCGCGGCCAGCCTACGGCCTTGGTGGCCGCCAGCCGCCACGAAGCCGTGCGCCAACAGCTGGTGGATGCCTTTCACAGCCCCACCCTGAGGGTGTATGCCAACGACGATGTGGTGGGTGTTGAAGTGGGCGGCGCGGTTAAAAATGTGTTGGCTATTGCCACGGGCTTGTGCGATGGCCTGCAACTGGGCTTAAACGCCCGTGCCGCCTTGGTCACCCGTGGCTTGGCCGAAATGACCCGTTTGGGGCAGGCCTTGGGCGCACGCACTGAGACCTTTATGGGTTTGTCAGGCTTGGGGGACTTGGTGCTCACCTGCACCGGAGACCTGAGCCGCAACCGCAAAGTGGGCCAGTTGCTCGCGCAAGGCTTAACTTTGCAAGAGGCGGTGGCCTCGCTTGGGCATGTGGCCGAGGGTGTGTATTGCGCCCAAACCGTGGCCCAGAGGGCCCGTGGCCTGGGGGTGGACATGCCTATCACCCAAGCGGTGGTGGATTTACTGGATGGCCGCCTACAACCTCAAGCCGCCGTAGCTGCGCTCATGGGGCGATTGCCTGGCTCAGACGCGTTGGCTCGATAAATATCTGGGCTATTTAGGCAGCTTGCGCTCAGGCCGCTTGCGCAATTTTTTGGTTGATGTGGGCCAGCGCTTCTTCCACTTGGTCTACCAAAATCAAACACAGGTCGCCACTGCGCAGCCGGTTCATGGCGTGGTCTATGGCTACAAACTCGCCATGAATTTCCACGCTTTCTTTGGTGCGGTGCGCGCCGTTTAAGCCTTCGCGCAACAAGGCTAGCACCTCGCCGTCGGCGCGCCCGCGCTGGCAAGCGTCTTGGTACATCACCACCTCATCAAACACATCGCCCAAGATGCGGGTTTGCTCACGAATGTCTTCGTCACGCCGGTCGCCCGCCCCACTGATGACCACGCTGCGCCGCTGTCCGGGTGTGGTGGGCATGGCCTGGACCGCCTGCACCAAGGCTTGCATGGCGTCTGGGTTGTGCCCATAGTCGGCAATGATGGTGGCACCTTGGTAGCTGAACAAGTTAAAGCGGCCTTGGGCGTTGTTCAGGTCGTTGTCAAAACTCGCCAACCCCTCGCTGATGTGGTCCCAGCTGATGCCCACGCCCCAAGCAGCGCCCACGGCTGCCATCACGTTTTCTAACTGAAACCCAATGGTCCCGTTGAGCGTGATGGGCACGCCCGCCAGAGGAATACGGTAGTGGCGGCTGCCTTCAGAGGCCATCAGGCAACCGTCTTCTACATACACGCCGCGGCGTCCGCGCGCCAAGTGGGTGGCCAAAACCGGGTGGTTTTTGTCTGCCCCAAAAAACGTCACAGCCGCGGTGGTGTGCGCGGCCATACCTGCCACCATGGGGTCAACCGCGTTGAGCACTGCCGTGCCCTGGGGCGCAATGTTTTGCACGATGATCCTTTTTACCAGCGACAGTTCTTCAACGGTGTTGATGAAGTTCAGCCCCAAATGGTCCCCGTTACCCACATTGGTCACTACAGCCACATCGCAGCGGTCAAAGGCCAAGCCTTCGCGCAACATGCCGCCGCGTGCGGTTTCCAGCACAGCGGCGTCCACATCGGGGTGTTGCAATACGCTGCG
>CAMAWQ010000059.1 GCA_945862005.1 Hylemonella gracilis
TGCGCAGCTCACGGACCAGCTCGATACAAGTTTGGCTATTGGGTGTGCCGGCCACCTCCCGCTGCCTGAAAAACTTTACATCTGGCTCGATGCGGCTTTGGTACAGCATGGGCAATGGATCCTCTCGTAGAGGCGCAATGGCTTCGTAATGTTTGTCGACCAGCCTGTCTTTAAACAGTGCTTGGTAGGCGGCTCGGTCTTGGGCCCGCACACTGAACACCACCAAGCCAGTGGTTTCTCGGTCAATGCGGTGGATGGGGCTGAGTGTGGCCAAGCCGAGCTGCTGCTTCAAGCGCACCAGCAAAGTTTCTTTAACAAACCGGCCTGAGGGGGTGACGGGTAAAAAATGAGGTTTGTCGGCCACCACCAGGTGCTCGTCTTGAAACACAATGCACTCCTTGAATGGAATGACGGGCTCAAAAGCCAACTGGCGGTAATAGTAAATGCGGGGGTGCACCTGCCCAGTACGCATGCGTAAGTCGTCGCAGGTGGCGCTAGGACTGATGGCAATGCCCTTGGCATCCAGGACCCAACCTTCTGCCATGCGTTGCAACCAAACGGCATGGCTGACCGCGGGCAGACGCTGGACTAAAAACTCAAGCACCAAGCCCCATGAGCCGTTTGACAGTGCTACACAACTGGGGCTGACGCCTTCTTTAAGGGGCAGCTGAATGGTTAGCGCCTGTCTTGGCGAGGGCTTATGTGCAAGCTCGAGAGGGCTCATGACACGCTAGACGCGTTTGAACACCACATCCCAGACGCCGTGCCCGAGCCTTAGGCCGCGTTTCTCAAATTTGGTGAGCGGTCGGTAGGCGGGTTTAGGTGCAAAGCCTTGTGCATCGGCGTTTTCGGAGTTGCGCAACAGCGGTTCTCCACTGAGCACTTGCACCATTTGATGTGCGTAGGGTTCCCAATCGGTGGCGCAGTGCAGGTAGCCTCCGGGTTTGAGGCGGGCGGCCAGTTGGGACACCAGTTTGGGCTGAATCAGGCGCCGCTTGTTGTGGCGCAATTTGTGCCAAGGGTCCGGAAAAAACACATGGATGCCGTCCAAACTGCCCAAAGGCACCATGTGCTCGATCACCTCCACCGCATCGTGCTGCAAGATGCGGATGTTGGTCAGCCCACGATCGCCGATCTGCTTGAGCAAGGCACCCACGCCGGGTTCATGCACCTCGCAACACAAAAAGCGGGTCCGGGGCATCAGCTCAGCAATGTGGGCCGTAGCGTCTCCCATGCCAAAGCCAATTTCCAACACGACGGGTGATGAGGTATTCGGGGCTGCATATGCGTCAGGCTGCTGAGCAAACGCCGTGTCCCATTGCAGCAAGCCTGGCTCGTACTTCAACAAGTAAAGCGGCCCCAATTCTTCAAAAGCCTTGGCTTGGCCCGAGGTGGTGCGGCCCGCGCGGCGCACATAACTTTTGATGGTCTTGGGAAATTCCACGCCGGCCGGTGGCAAGCGGCGGGCATCTTTGGGAAGGAGGGAGGTCACCTTGAAATTTTATCGGACATGTTGTTGTGCCCAAACCTTGCCGTCCATTGCAGGACAGCGGCATGCAGCCAATCGTGCAGAGGTGTGGTGTTTGCAAGCGCCTGCGTTTGCAAGCCCAGAGTTTGGGCCGCAGTGTTTAAGAGCTTGAGAGGGTCTGAGGTGTCCAGCGCTACAGCGCCGTTTTGTTTAGAGAGTTTGGCGCCGTCTTCGCCAAGCACCAAGGGGGTGTGCAGGTACTGCGGGGTGGAAAGTTTGAGGGCTTGTTGCAACAGTATTTGGCGGGCGGTGTTGTCCGCCAGGTCTGCGCCGCGTACCACCTGGGTCACGCCCTGCTGTGCGTCATCTACTACCACCGCCAGTTGGTACGTAAAGTAAGCATCGCTGCGCTGCAAGGCAAAGTCGCCCACGGCTTCGGTCACATTTTGTTGTTGGGGGCCCAGCCACCGGTCTTCCCAATCCACCAGCTGAAGCTGATGGGTGCTCAAATAGGCTGTTGTGTTGAAGCGCCATGTGGGGTGTTTGGCGTTTGGGTGGAGTGTTGGGGGTGCTGAACTGGGTCGGCAAGTTCCGGGGTACACCCGCTCTTCATGCCTTGCAGGTGCCTGCCCAAGGGTTTGCAGTGCAGTCAAAATGTCTTTGCGTGAGCAGGTACACGGGTATACCCATTGCTGAGCTTGCAGAAGCGCTAGTGCTTGTTGGTACAGGGCAGTGCGCTGGCTTTGCCACATCACGGGCTGGTCGGGGTGCAAACCACAGGCGGCCAATTGGTTCAGGATGATTTCGCCCGCACCGGGCATGCACCGAGGTTGGTCCACATCTTCCATACGCACAAGCCACGTGCCGCCATGCGCGCGAGCATCTAGCCAACTTGCCAAAGCAGCTACCAGGGAGCCTGCGTGCAGAGGGCCTGTTGGAGAAGGCGCAAAGCGGCCTATGTAGCGACGAGTGCCATTGCCCATATTGCCTTGGGGAGCCACCATGGGCTCAGCAAATTTTGAGTGCGAGCTCCAAACCTGAAACGAACGCGTTTTCGACCCGATGGCCCAAGCACCAGTCGCCACAGACGCCCAAGCCCGAACGTTTGTCCCACAAGAAGGACTTACCCAAGGGCTCTTGGGTTTGGGCATAGCGCCAGCGATGTACCGCAGCAAAGCTGGGCTCGGCCAAGATGCCGGTGACCTCGGAAAAAGCCTTGAGCATTTTGGACTGGATGCGGGCGCTGTCGTCTTCGAGGTGTTCTTGGGACCATTGCGGGCTGGCCTGAACCGTCCACCGTTCAATCGGGGTGCGGGAGGGTTTGCTGTTTTCGCGGGCCAGCCAAGAAATGCGGTGGTGCGTGCTGCGTGCGGCATTCCACTGGGGACCCAAAGTGCCCAAGCCCGGTTGCATGGCTTGCGGAAACGCTAGCATCAGGGTCCAGCACGGTGCAATGTCTACATCTCCAATGCGCTCGACCCACTCTTTGGCAAGTTTGGAGCGTTGCAGCAACTGGCGCGCCTGCGGCGCGGGAAGCGCCAACAACACCCCATCAAAACCCGAAAACACCCGCCGTTCATCCTCAGGGCCATCGGTTTGCAATTGCCAGCGCTGCTTGATCAGGTGGTCGGGCTCAATGTGGGTCACCAAGGTTTGCAACCGCACCAAATGCTCTTGCACCAAAGGTTCGCCCCAAGTGCGCACAAGTTCATTCATGCCCAGTCTAGGCACCCAATGGGGTTCGCGGTCAGGCAGGGCGGCCGCAAAGGTACTTCCGTAGGGGTCTAGCACCCGAACTGCGTTGGCGCTCCAAGGGCGGCACAAGCCGGGTACGGTTTCTAGGGCTTCAGCAAACCGCACGTCTCGCACCGTGAAGTACTGAGCGCCGTGGTCAAAGGTACCAAATTCGGTGGAGCGGGTGGCCATACGTCCGCCCAGGCCTTGGCTTTTTTCAAACAGCGTGACGCGATGGCCGGCTTGCACCAGCGTGCGGGCACAGGTCACGCCGGCCATGCCAGCGCCAATGATGGCGAAGTGGAGGTTGTTCTTCATACCCTGAGCTCCAGAATGGTTGACTCCCTCCAATGTACATCGCTTAGGAGGTCCGACCATGGGTAATATCCAGCACACCACATTTGCTTAACGCCCCTCAAATTTTTGTTTTTTTAAAGGTATCCAGTGCTTACCCTGCGTAAATCTCAAGACCGCGGCTATGCCGACCATGGCTGGTTGAAATCGTTTCACAGTTTTTCGTTTGCGGGGTACCACGACCCCAACCACATGGGCTGGGGCAACCTCCGCGTGATCAACGAAGACCGCATTGCCCCTGGCACCGGTTTTGGCACCCACGGCCACCGCGATATGGAAATCATCAGCTACGTACTTTCGGGCAATTTGGCACACAAAGACAGTATGGGCAACGTCAAAGGCATTCCCCCCGGAGACGTGCAGCGCATGAGCGCCGGCACCGGCGTGCAGCACAGTGAATTCAACCACGCGCCCAACGAAACCACTCATTTTTTACAAATATGGATTCAGCCCAACGTCACCGGCATTCCACCCAGTTACGAGCAAAAAACCTTTGTAAACGCTGAAAAACAAGGCCAACTGAAGTTGGTGGCTTCCCCTGATGGCAGCGAAGGCTCGGTCAAGCTCCATGCCGATGCGCGGCTGTATGCGGGCTTGCTCGATGGCACAGAGTCAGCCAGCATAAGCCTCAACCCCGCACGCAAAGCCTATGTGCATTTGGTGCGTGGCGAATTAGAAGTCAATGGCCAAGCCCTAAAAGCTGGAGATGCTGCCTTGTTGCACCAAGAATCAAGTGTGAGCCTTAGTGCGGCAAGTCAGGCGGAAGTGTTGGTTTTTGACCTGGCCAACTAAAGCTTCATTCAACTTTTTAAGGAAGATTTATGTCGAAAATTACAGTGGTTTTTCATTCAGGCTACGGCCACACACAACGCATGGCGCAAGCTGTGGCGCAGGGAGCTGAGGCTGAGTTGTTGGCCATTGATGCCGATGGAAATTTGCCTGATTCGGCCTGGACCAGGTTGAACGAAGCGGACGCCATCATTATGGGCAGCCCCACCTATATGGGCTCCGTGAGTTGGCAATTTAAAAAGTTTGCCGATGCCAGCAGCAAAGCATGGTTTACCCAGCAGTGGAAAGACAAGTTGTTTGCGGGTTTTACCAACAGTGCCACCATGAACGGCGACAAACATTCCACCTTGCACTACCTGTTCACCTTGGCCATGCAGCATGGAGGTTTGTGGGTGGGCACCGGCATGATGCCCAGCAACGCCAAGTCTGCGCAACGCAATGACGTGAACTATGTGGGCTCGTCCAGCGGCGCTATGGCCACCACGCCATCGGACGCGTCTGCTAACGAAATGGTGCCTGGCGACTTAGAAACTGCCCGCTTATTTGGCAAGCGGGTGCAAGAAGTGGTGCACCGCCTTAAAGCTTAATGACCTAAGTAGCCTTAGGCGTCAGGCTGGAGCACCGCCCCAAGTCGCCCAGCGCGTGGGTCTCTTTTAGGGCGTTGTGCGCCGGGCTCGGGGCTGGCATCTTGTAGGGCGCTCAGGTCGGGTTTGACGGCAATGCGCTCGTCAAACACAAAACAGTCGCCTTGGTAATGCGCGCCGCCGGTTTCTTCAAAGTATTTCAAGATGCCGCCTTCCAGCTGCACCACATGCTTCAGGCCAGCTTCGCGCATAAACAATGCCGCTTTTTCGCAGCGAATGCCGCCGGTGCAAAAGCTCACCACGGTTTTGTCTTGCAATTCGGCCTTGTGCTCTAAAAGTGCTTGGGGGAAGTCGGAAAACTTGTTCAAACGCCAGTCGATCGCGCCTTTAAAGGTCCCGACATCCACTGCAAAAGCATTGCGTGTGTCTAGGGTCACCACGGGGCGGCCTTCGTCGTCGTGACCTTGGTCTAGCCAGCGGCGAACAGTGTGTGCGTCAGCAGCCGGAGCTCTGCCCGTAGGCTGAGAAAAATCGGGCTGGATGGTGGGGTGGTTCATACGGATGATCTCGCGCTTGACCTTCACAATCAGCTTTTTAAACGGCTGCGTGGCCGACCAGCTTTCCTTAGGTGCCAAATCTGCAAAGCGGGCATCGGCCCTCAGGTCGGCCACAAAGGTTCGTGCGCCCGCTTCCGGTCCTGCCAAGAACAGGTTCAGCCCTTCTTCTGCCAGCAAAATGGTGCCGGTCAGGCCCGCAGCCAGTGCTTGGGTGCGTAGCTCTTCTTGCAGCTGGTTAGGGTCTGCAATCGGTACAAATTTGTAGGTGGCAATGTTGAGTATGGGCAGCATGTGGAGTCTTCAGGCGGCCGATTTGCAAATCCCACGCGCCATCAGGTCGTCAATGGCGGCTTCGCTGTAGCCGAGCTCTTGCAACACTACAGCCGAGTCCTGGCCCAGATGAGGTGCGGCAGACAAACCCTCTTGCAGGGGCGTTCCAGACCAGCGGGTGGGCGCGCGCATCTTCAGCATGGGGCCTTCGCCGGGCAGGTCGGATTCGTAAATAAAGCCTGTAGCGCGCAAGTGTTCGTCGCTCAAGATGTCCTCTACGCTGTTCATGGGCGTATTGGGAATGTCGGCCTTTGTCAGCAGCTCGCGCCATTGGGCAGTGGTGCGCGTGCGCATGATGCGACCCACCTCCGCGTCCACCTCGTCAAGGTGGGCTGCGCGGTTGGTGTGGGTGGAAAAACTCGGGTCTTGCATGCGCTGCGGTTCACCAAGCGCCTCAAAAAAGTTACGCCAATGTTTGTCGTTGTAAATGAGCACGCACAAATAGCCATCTTGGGTGGCATAGGGTTTGCGGTGGGGGGTAAGCAGGCGGGCATAACCGGCAGGCCCAATAGGTGGCTCGTAGGTTTTGCCAGCCATGTGGTCGCCCATTACAAACTGAGTGATGGCCTCAAACATGGGCACCACCACCGCTTGCCCAAACCCGGTTTGGCTGCGAGCATACAGCGCGGCGGTCACGGCGTACACGGCGTGCAGACCTGTGACGCGGTCGCTTAGCGTTACGGGGGCGTAGCAGGGCTCGGGCGCACCATACTGCTGCATGAGCCAAGGCACCCCGGCAATGCCTTGAATCAGGTCGTCATAGGCCGGTTGGTCGGCATAAGGGCCTTCGGTGTCAAACCCCACGCAACTCACGTGTATCAGCTTGGGGAATTGAGATTTCAAAGACTCGTAATCCAGCCCTAACCGGGCCAGCGCTTGTGCCCGGACATTGGTGATCAATACGTCGCTGCGCGCGGCCAAGTCCAACGCCACTTGTTTGCCCTCTGGGCTTTTAAGGTCGAGCACCATGCTGCGCTTGCCCTGGCTGGCATGCATAAAAATATGCCCCATACCCGCCTCACGCATCGGTCCCACATGGCGCATGTTGTCGCCTTCATGCGATTCCACCTTGGTCACCTCAGCGCCCAGTTGGGCCAAAATTTGTGTGGCATAAGGCCCCAAGACGACCGAAGTAAGGTCCAAAATTTTGACGCCTGCTAGGGGGCCAAAAGCTGCTGGGGTTGTTGCGGGTGAATAAGGGTTAAGCTGAGGATTCATCGTGCTCATGCGGAATCATAGGCGGAACTTTGCGGGTCTGATCTTTCTACAATGGATCTTATGACCCCAAGCACAGAGCCCGGTATCGAAGCAGATACCGAAAATTTCCCCACCCCATCTCCCTTTGTTCACTTGCGTGTGCACAGCGAATTTTCGGTGGTGGATGGCACCAACCGCGTGGAGGACTTAGTTAAAGCCGCGGCGCATGACGCGCAACCGGCCTTGGCGTTGACCGACTTCAACAACTTGTTTGGGGCGGTCAAGTTTTACAAAGAGGCTCGAGGCAAGGGCGTCAAGCCCTTGATTGGGGTGGACGTGTTGCTGCAAGGGCTGTCGCAAGACCCCTCGGCCATCAGCCGTTTGCTGCTGCTGGTGCAAAACTACCAAGGGTATTTAAATTTAAGCGAGCTGTTGGCCCGCGCTTGGACGCAAAACGTGGTCAAAGCGCAGGGTGTGGTCAAGCTCGAATGGTTGCGTGAGCTCAACGAAGGTTTGCTGGCTCTAACCGGTGCACAGTCTGGAGCCGTGGGGCAGGCTTTGGTGCAGGGTGACCTAGACCGCGCGCACCACGCCGCTTTGCAGTTGGCCGCGTTGTTTCCGCACCGTTTGTACGTGGAGTTACAGCGCGCGGGCCGTAACGACGACGAGCTTCATGTGGCTGCTGCCGTGCAGCTGGCCGCCCGCCTGAAGTTACCCGTGGTGGCTACCCACCCCGTGCAGTTTCCTAAGCCCGAAGACTTCGAGGCGCACGAGGCTCGGGTGTGTATTTCGGAAGGCGAAATTTTGGGCAACCCTCGTCGGGTGCGCAAGTTCACGCGTGAGCAATATTTCAAATCGGCCGCTCAAATGCAAGCGTTGTTTGCCGATGTGCCCTCCGCTTTGAGCAATGCGCTGGAAATTGCCAAACGCTGCAACCTGAACCTCACCCTAGGCAAGCCGCAGCTGCCTAACTTTCCAATTCCGCCCGACATGACGCTGGAAGCGTTTTTCCGCAAAGAGTCGTTTAACGGCCTGGAGCAGCGCCTGGAGCATCTGTATCCCGACCCCGCCACCCGCGAAGCACAGCGCCCCCGCTATGTGGAGCGTTTGGAGTTTGAGATCAACACCATTCTGAACATGGGGTTTCCGGGCTACTTTTTGATTGTGGGCGACTTCATCAACTGGGCCAAAAAGAACGGTTGCCCCGTGGGGCCGGGCCGCGGCTCTGGGGCAGGCTCTTTGGTGGCTTATGCCCTCAAGATCACCGACCTTGATCCCCTGGAATACAAACTGCTGTTTGAGCGCTTTTTGAACCCCGAGCGGGTGTCCATGCCCGACTTTGATATTGACTTTTGCCAAGCCAACCGCGACCGCGTGATTGACTACGTCAAAGACAAATACGGCAAAGAAGCGGTGAGCCAAATTGCCACGTTTGGCACCATGGCCGCCCGCGCAGCCATTCGGGACGTGGGCCGAGTGCTGGACATGAGCTACACCTTTTGCGATGGCATCAGCAAGCTCATTCCCAACAAGCCGGGGCAGCACATCACCATTGCGGGTGCTTTGAAAGAAGAGCCTATTTTGGCTGAGCGTTTGGCTAAGGAAGAAGAGGTCAAAACCCTGCTGGATTTGGCCCAAAAGCTCGAAGGCCTGACGCGCAACGTGGGCATGCACGCTGGTGGCGTGCTGATTGCCCCTGGCAAGCTGACGGATTTTTGCCCCTTGTACCAGCAGCCGGGCAGTGAGTCGGCGGTCAGCCAATACGACAAAGACGACGTGGAAGCCATCGGGCTGGTGAAGTTTGACTTTTTGGGCTTGGCCACGCTGACCATTTTGGAAATTGCCCGCGAATTTATTCAAAAACGCCATGTGGGGCAGGAGCAGTTTGCCTTTGAAGACATTCCGCTCAACGATGCGGCCACTTACAGGCTGTTCCAAGAGGGTAAAACCGAGGCGGTGTTTCAGTTTGAAAGTCGGGGCATGCAAGGCATGCTGCGCGACGCCAAACCCACCCGCTTGGAAGACCTGATTGCCTTAAACGCCCTGTACCGTCCCGGCCCGATGGACTTGATCCCAAGCTTTGTGGCGCGCAAACATGGTCGCGAGGAGATCGAAGACCCGCACCCCATGGTGGCCGAGATGCTGTCGGAGACCTACGGCATCATGGTTTATCAAGAGCAGGTGATGCAGACGGCGCAGATTTTGGGCGGCTACTCGCTCGGTGGCGCTGACATGCTGCGCCGGGCCATGGGTAAAAAGAAGGCCGAGGAAATGGCCGAACACCGCGCCATCTTCCGTGCAGGTGCGGCTAAGAACGCCATTACCGAACAAAAGGCCGATGAGGTGTTTGACCTCATGGAAAAGTTTGCGGGCTACGGCTTTAACAAGTCGCATGCGGCGGCGTATTCATTGCTGGCTTATCACACGGCTTGGCTCAAGGTGCACTACACGGCCGAGTTTTTCTCCGCCAACATGACGGTGGAGATGGACGACACCGACAAGCTCAAGGTCTTGTTTGAAGACGCCTTGAAGATGGGCATGAGCTTTGAGCCGCCCAATATCAATCGGGGGCTTTACCGCTTTGAGCCCGTGTCCAACACCCAGATTCGCTATGGCCTGGGCGCCATCAAAGGTACAGGCGAGCAAGCCATTGAAGCCATTGTGGCCGCGCGGGAGGGCAGGGGCACTGGCCCGCAAGGTGACCGTGCTGGGCCCTTCACCAGCCTCTTTGACTTTTGCGTGCGGGTAGACCGCTCGCGCCTGAACAAGCGCACCATAGAAGCCCTTATCAAAGCCGGTGCTATGGACGGCTTGCAGCTCAACCGCGCTGCTTTATTGCAAAGCGTGGACCGCGCGTTTGACTTTGCCGCAGCCACCCAAGCCAATACCAACCAAGGCGGTTTGTTTGACATGATGGGCGAAGACGCTCAGGGGGCCAGTACTCAAGAACCTGATTTGGTGGAGGTATTACCTTGGGGGGTTAAAGAGCGTCTCACCCATGAAAAATCCGCACTGGGGTTTTACTTGTCTGGCCACTTGTTTGATGAAGTGGAGCTGGAAGTGCGCCGCTTTGCCAAACGCCAACTGGCCGATTTGATTGACACGCGCGAGCCGCAGCTGCTGGTGGGCGTGGTGGGCGACTTTAGGGTCATCAACGGCCAACGGGGCAAGTTGGGCTTGTTCAAGTTGGACGACAAGTCGGCCGTCATCGACGCGCGGGTTGACGAAGCCTTGATGAATGCCCACAAACACCTATTTAAAGAGGACGAACTGATCCTCGTCATGGGCAAGGTGCAGCCCGACCGTTTTTCGGGTGGGCTGCAGTTGAACGTGCAACAGGTGTGGGATTTGCCCGCCGCTCGTTGCCGCTTTGGCAAGTTTTTGCGCGTCAAGGTCAACGGTCATGCGCCGGATGTGCAGCGTTTGCTGACCGACCACCCGCCACGCAAAGAAATGACCGAACAAGGTGAGCTGTTGCGGGGCTTAGGCGGTAGGTTTGTGGTGCACCGCTCCCAACAGGCGCAGGCAGAAATTCAGTTGGGTGACCAAGCCAAGTTTTTCCCTACCGATGCGGCTCTAGCCAGTTGGATGGCACAGGCCGATCAGGGGCAAGCTCAGGTGGTGTACGAGTAAGCCGTTACCTATTCGGCTTGTTCTTATCCTGAATGTATTGCCCAATGGCGGCCAATGCCATTTCGGGGATTTCCACAAAAGACACGCCGGTTTTAAAGCCGCTTTGGCTGCCTGAAAACGTGCTTTGCATGGTTTTACCCACGGCGGTCACGGTGAACAGTTTTCCGTTGGGCATGGTGAGCCTAAAAATCACGTTGCAGCGAGAGCCTATGGGCAAGCTGCGTTCGGT
>CAMAWQ010000060.1 GCA_945862005.1 Hylemonella gracilis
CCAGCCCATGCTGTTTGAGCAAGGCGGCCAATTCGGTGCACTCTTCCGGCGGGTAGTCCACCACCAACACACCGTCTACACCGGCATCTTCAGCATCTGGCACAAAGCGGTCCGCATGCAATTGGTTGTAGCGTTCAATGGGGTTGGCGTAGCCCATCAGCACCACCGGTGTGTGCTGGGTGGGTTGACGAAACGTACGCACCATGTCAATGACTTGGCGCAAGCCCACACCTGCAGCCAAGGCGCGGTCTCCGGCAGCTTGAATGACCGGACCATCAGCACTAGGGTCTGAAAAAGGTACGCCTAACTCAATCACATCAGCCCCTGCCTGCACCATGCCGTGCATGAGTTCGGGCGTGATGTCTGGGTAGGGAAAGCCTGCCGTCACGAACGGAATAAGGGCTTTTTGGCCTTCAGACTGAAGCTTGGCAAAGGTTTGGGAAATTCGACTCATGATACAGAAACGGGTTTGATGGAGATGACAGAGCCCGGCAGTGGCGCGCCACCCTTAACCGCTTGCCCCTGGCAGCTGGGGCGACAGTAAAAATCAGCCTGACTTAAATCGGCCACGGTGCCAATGTCTTTATCGCCACGACCTGAAAGGTTGATCAAAATAGATTGATGGGGCCGCATGGTTTTGGCCAGTTTCATGGCGTAGGCAATGGCGTGGCTGGACTCCAGTGCCGGAATGATGCCCTCAGTAAGGCATAAATAATGAAAGGCCTGCAGCGCTTCCTCGTCGGTAATGCCTACATACTCGGCCCGCCCTATGTCCTTAAGAAAAGCGTGTTCAGGCCCCACGCCCGGGTAGTCCAGCCCCGCGCTGATGCTGTGGGTTTCGGTGACTTGGCCATCGTCGTTTTGGAGCACATAGGTGCGGTTGCCGTGCAACACGCCAGGGCTGCCGCGCTGCAGCGACGCAGAGTGGTGGCCACTTTCTAGGCCTTCGCCTGCGGCTTCCACGCCGATTAACCGAGTTTGATCAAAAGGAATGTAGGGGTAAAAAATGCCCATGGCGTTGCTGCCACCTCCCACACAGGCCAGCACGGCGTCGGGTTGTGGGCTCGTGCAGCCCGTGCGCTTGAGCATGTCGGGCATTTGCACCACGCATTCTTCGCCAATCACACTCTGAAAATCCCGAACGATCATGGGGTAAGGGTGTGGGCCTGCAACTGTGCCAATGATGTAGAAGGTGTTGTCTACATTGGCCACCCAGTCGCGCATGGCCTCGTTAAGGGCGTCTTTGAGGGTTTTGCTACCGCTTTCCACGGGCACCACTGTGGCACCCAACAACTTCATGCGGTACACATTGGGGCTTTGACGTTTGACGTCCTCACTGCCCATGTACACCACACATTCCAAGCCATAGCGGGCGCAAATGGTGGCGGTGGCCACGCCGTGCTGGCCGGCACCTGTTTCAGCAATGATGCGGGTTTTACCCATGCGACGCGCCAACATGGCCTGCCCGATAGTGTTGTTGATTTTGTGAGCACCCGTGTGGTTGAGGTCTTCGCGCTTGAGGAAAATTTGCGCTCCACCCTGTTCTTGGCTCATACGCGCGGCGTGATAGATGGGCGAGGGGCGGCCGACAAAATGGGCCAGCTCGTATTTGAATTCGGCTAAAAATTCGGGGTCGTGCTGGTAGCGGGCATAGGCATCACGCAATTGCTCAATGGCGTGGGTGAGGGTTTCACTGACGAAGCTGCCTCCGTACACGCCAAAATGGCCGGAGGCATCGGGTTGTTGGTAGTTAAGCATCGGTTTCATTTTCAAGGATGGAGATCGGCTGCCCTTACAGCAGCGACAAACTGAACAATTTTTTCGGCGTCTTTAAGGCCTTTTTGCACTAGGCCATCAGCGCCCACCGCCTCCACCCCGGAGCTCACATCCACTCCGAGCGAAAGACATTTAGGCCGCAGTTGACGAATGCCTTCAGTCACATTGGCTGCGTTGAGACCACCACTCAAGACGAGGTGAACGTTGACGTTTTTTGGAAGAAGTGACCAATCGAATGCCTGACCGCCGCCGCCAAATCCCTCAACGTGTGCGTCAAGTAGCAAGGCCTGAGCAGCTGAATGTAAAGTTGCATATTTTAGAAGGTCAAAGGCTTTACCCTCACCACCTAGGGGGATTCTGGCCGCCTTTAAAAAGGGCAGGTGCAAGGTGTGCTGTAACTTCAAGCAAAAATCTGGCGTTTCATCGCCATGAAACTGCAAAGTGGCGCCGGGAACCTGAGAACACGCGGCTTGCACATCCTCTGGGCTGGGGTTGACAAACAACAGCACGGGCGTGACAAAAGGGGGCAGGCGGCGAACGAGTTGGCCAGCACGCTCTGCAGTTACGGCTCGGGGGCTGGGGGGGTAAAGCACCAAGCCAATGGCATCCACTCCGGCATGAACGGCGGCTTCCACATCTGCCTCGCGGGTGAGGCCACAAATCTTGATGCGGGTGCGGCTTGGCGAGAGGAAATTGGTCATGGTAACCAATCATACGCAGGGGTGCGGTCGGGCAGCCCCCAATGGCTTTCGTAGCGAGGACCCAAAAAATACAGCCCGTCTGGGCTGAAGGTTGGGGCGGCGGCGTCGCGATTGCGTGCAGCCAGAACCTCGGCCATCCACTCAGGGGGGTGGCGACCTTGCCCAATGAACACCAAGCAGCCCATGATGTTGCGAATCATATGGTGCAAAAAGGCATTGGCCTCAAACTCAAAGCGCCAGTATGCGCCACGTTGGCTGATGCGTATGTTCTTAAGCTCTTTAACGGGTGAAAGCGCCTGACACGCTGACGCCCTAAATGACGAAAAATCATGTTCCCCCATGAGCGTTGCAGCGGCTTGCTGCATAGCCAATAGGTTCAAGGGCTGAAACACCCAGCCCACCCGACCTTGCTCCACACTGGGCCTTACGGGTGAATCTAGCAAGACGTAGGCGTAGCGCCTGGATACGGCGCTAGCGCGGCAATGAAACGAGGAGGGCACCACCTGGGCCCATTGCACGGAAATGTCTGAGGGTAAAAAACTGTTGGTGCCCCTAACCCAACCCTGAATGGCGCGTTCGGCATGGGTATCAAAATGCACCACATGCATCAGCCCGTGCACCCCGGCATCGGTTCGGCCTGCGCATAGCGTGGACACTCTAGGCACATCGGCAAACTTGCCAAGGGCCAGCTCGAGTTGGTCTTGAATGGTGCGTTGCGACAGCTGGCTTTGCCAACCTTCATAAGCTTGCCCGTTGTAAGACACCCCCATGGCTACCCTCAGGGTCATCTTGCGGGACTTTCTTTAGGCTGTAAGTTCAGCCTAATTTACTCAAGGCTTCTTCGGCCTTGGCTTTCATGTCGCCCGAAGCTTGGGCAATGATGTCTTCAATCATGGTGCGGGCACCTTCAACGTCACCAATGGCATTGAACTCCTCTGCCAAAGCCAACTTGGTTTCAAACGCTTGCTGGTCAGAGTCGGCAGCTTCGCCGGACGACGGCACAGCCAAATCCAGCGAAATGGCGCTCATATCAAACTGCAAAGGCTCAGCGGCTGTTGTGGCTGCTTGCTCGGCAACCTCTTCATCAAGGTCTGCGGAGTCCAAGTCCGATGTGTTTAAGTCCATATCGGGCAGCGAGTTGAGCATGTCCTCTAGGCTTTGGTTGTCCAGTGGGGGCTGGTCAATGATGTCCTCTTCGACCCGAGTACTGACTTTCTCAGGAGCGATTTCTGGCGGGTCCTCTGGCGCTTCATCCTGCTCGGGCTCTGTATCTGAATCAGGCGTTTCTGCAGCTAATGGCACAGGTGAGACGCCATTGAAGTAGAGCGGATTTTGTGAATCCAGTGCCTGGCCCAGGGTGCAGAGGGCTTCCCATTCTGCGCCGGAGCCGCCGGTGACGGCCTGAACTTGCAGTGCCACCTGCTCAAATTCGGCCACTTGCTCCGATTTGGCATAAATGCCCGCCAATTTGAGGTGCAGTTCCGTACGTTCGGGCTCCTGCTCAATAGCGGACTTGAGCAACAAAATGGCTTGGGCTTCGCGCCCGTAGGTCAACATGATGTCAGCTTGTGATAGAGCAATGGATTTTTTAACCTCTTTCAGCGCCGAGCTGTTGGCGTCATCCGCCCCTGAATCCGAACCGCCAGCAACCGATGGGGGGCTCAGCAAGGGGTTGTCGTCTGCGTTGCGGCGAGCACGTGCTCGAATGAATTTGAAAACGCCCAAGCCAAACAGGGCAGATATCAAGCCGCCCGCCACTAGGGGAGTGATGGGGTCGTTTAGTACACGGTCCAAGACATCGGCTTCAGGCGCCTCTTCGTTTGAGGCGGGTGCAGGTGGTGTGGTCACACCAGAAATGGCCGGTATGGCAGTCAGTTGCTCGGCAGGGGCTGCAGGCGACGTGGATATTGGCGTTTCGGGAGATGGTGCCGCAGAAATTGCAGAAGATGAGGCAGAAGAAACCGGGGCGCTTGATGAAGCGGTTGATACTGGTGGTGCCCCTGAACTTAATGCAGATGCGGTGGCGGCGGACGCCTTGGTCTCGTTGCTAGCTTGTGCCTCTTTGGAGAGTTTTTCTAAGTCGGCCAGGTTTTTAGAAAGCTCTCGTGCTTTTTGGGCCTGGTCTTGTTGGATCAGTTTTTCGGCAACCTGGTCCGCGACGTTGGAACCCAGAGCGCCTTTCGACAAGGTCAATTTGTCGGGCGTGGCATCTCCAGTTCTTTTATCTTGAACCTGGGTTTGGATGCTTCCCGAGGCGCCACGGTTGGGGGCGTCTTGCTTATTGGTTCGAGCGGACGCAGCCAGTTTTTCTCGGTAGCTGTTGAAGTCTTTGCTTTGGGCTTGAACAATTTCGCGCGCTTCTTCCGCAGAGCTTTCCGAAGCTTGGTCCCCGGTGGGCAGGTTGAGAATCACGCCTGAGCGCAAGCGGTTGATATTTTTGTTAATGAAAGCCTCAGGGTTGGCTTTTTGCATGGCTACCAACATCTGGTCCAAAGAAAACCCGGAAATTTGATGGTCGCGGGCAATTTTTCCTGCGGTGTCACCGTCGATGACCTTCACCTGGTTGTCGCCTGAAGTGTTAGCTGGAACCTTAGCAGCGGACTTCACTGCCGGTTTGCTTAAGGCCGATGCGGGGGGCTTGTTGGGTTGCGTAGCAGGTTGGGGAGGGGTGGGCGCAGGTGATGTGACGGGTGTTTGAGCTTGAACTGGCTCAACTGGCGGCGGCGTGATCTGCGGCGGGTCTAGGAGCAAGGTGTAATCGCGCACTTGGCGCCCACCGTTCCAACTCAGCTCCAGCATCACATCCACAAAAGATTCATTTACCGGGGTGCTGCCCGATACGCTCAAAAACGCCGAACCGTCTGCGCGCCGCTGCAAAGTGACTTGCAACCCATTCAAAACCGGGTTGAAGTTGATGCCCGCTGACTTGAATGTTTCAGCCGAGGCAATGCCCGCTTTAAGGGTGGCAGATTCGTCTGCTGAGATGTCTAGCACATCCACTTCTACACGTAGGGGCTCGCCTAGGGCGGAGAGTACTTTGCTGCGACCCAGCATAAGGGCCCATGCCGAATTGCTGGTGACGCCCAAACCCAAAGCCAACAGCAACAGGCTGGGAACCACACGGGCCAAAGCGCGCTTCGGTGTCAAGCAAAAGAAAATCGTGTGGTGGGCCATGTGGGGTTAAGTTGCTGGATTGTGGTGGAGTTTCAAGTGCCAAGCAAGATGCGCAGCATACGGCGTAATGGCTCTGCAGCGCCCCACAGCAGCTGGTCACCCACCGTAAACGCGCTGATGTAATGGGGGCCCATGGCCATTTTGCGAATACGCCCCACCGGAATGCGCAATGTGCCGGTGGTTGCTACAGGCGTTAAGTCTTGCACCGTGGCTTCTCGGGTATTGGGCACCAACTTCACCCATGGGTTATCGGCGGCAATCATGGACTCAAGGTCCTCCACGGGTACATCTTTTTTAAGCTTTAGCGTAAGGGCTTGGCTGTGGCAGCGCATGGCCCCAACCCGAACGCAAATGCCGTCCACGGGGATGGCCTCAGTACCGAAATCTGGGCCTTGCCCCAAAATTTTGTTGGTTTCGGCCATGCCTTTCCACTCTTCTCGCGACATGCCCCAACCCGCCTCTTCGCGCTGCTTGCCTAGGCCTAAATCTTTGTCAATCCAAGGGATCAGGGACCCGCCCAAAGGCACGCCAAAATGTTCAACCTCTTGACCTTGCAGGCTGCGCTGCTTGGCAATCACGAGGCGGTCAATTTCCAGAATGGCACTTTTGGGGTCGTCCAGCAAGGCCTTGACCTCGGCGTACAGCGTGCCGTATTGCGTGAGCAACTCTCGCATGTGTTGCGCACCGCCGCCAGATGCGGCTTGGTAGGTTTGCGTACTCATCCATTCCACCAAGTCCGCCTTGAAGAGCGCCCCCACCCCCATCAGCATGCAGCTCACGGTGCAGTTACCCCCCACCCAGTTGTTGCCACCTTGCATCAAGGCTTTTTGAATCACGGGCAAGTTGACGGGGTCCAGAATGATGACCGCATCGTCTTGCATGCGCAGGGTGGAGGCCGCGTCAATCCAGTGACCTTTCCAGCCCGATTGGCGCAGTTTGGGAAACACCTCTGAGGTGTAGTCGCCACCTTGGGCGGTAATGATGATGTCGCAACGCTTGAGAGCCTCAATATGGAAGGCGTCTTGCAGGTGCGTTTCGTTTGTGGCTTGAGCAGGTGCGACGCCTCCTGCGTTGGAGGTGGAAAAAAACAGGGGCTCTATGAGGTCAAAGTCCTGCTCTTGTGTCATGCGGTCCATCAGAACCGAACCCACCATGCCACGCCAACCGACCAAACCCACCAACTTGCTCATTACGTTGCCTTTAAATATCGAATCAACATCGAATCACTGAACTGCAAGGGCTGCCACGACGGCGTCGCCCATTTCCTTGGTGCCCACCTTTTGCGTGCCCACTGACCAAATGTCGGGGGTGCGCAAGCCTGAGGCCAACACTTTTTTAACCGCCGATTCGATCCGCAGGGCCGCCTCGGCTTGGTTGAGGGAAAAACGCAGCATCATGGCAGCCGACAAAATCGTGGCCAGCGGGTTGGCCACACCTTTTCCGGCAATGTCGGGTGCGCTGCCATGGCTGGGCTCGTAGAGGCCCACCTGCTTGTCGTTTAAAGAGGCCGACGGCAACATGCCAATAGAGCCCGTCAGCATGGCGGCTTCGTCAGACAAGATGTCGCCAAACATATTGCCGGTGACCACCACATCTAATTTTTTAGGCGCTCGCACCAGCTGCATGGCCGCGTTGTCCACGTACATATGATCGAGCTCTACGTCGGGGTATTGGGCGTGGACTTCAGTAACCACATCTTTCCAGAACTGAAAAGTCTCCAACACATTGGCCTTGTCCACGCTGGTTACTTTTTTGCTGCGCTTGCGTGCCGCTTGAAACGCCACATGAGCAATACGCTCAATTTCAGGCTTGGAGTAGCGCATGGTGTCAAAAGCTTCTTCCGCACCCGGAAAGTGCCCGTCCACAGCAATTCTTCTACCGCGTGGTTGACCAAAGTAAATGTCGCCTGTGAGCTCGCGAATGATCAGAATGTCCAGCCCGGAAATCAGCTCGGGCTTGAGGCTCGATGCGCCCACCAACTCTTCGTAACAAATGGCAGGGCGAAAGTTGGCAAACAGCCCTAGATGCTTGCGCAAACCCAAAATGGCTTGCTCTGGGCGGAACTGACGCTCGAGCTGGTCGTATTTCCAGTCGCCCACAGCCCCAAACAAAATGGCGTCGCAGTTCTGGGCCAGCTTTAGGGTGGATTCCGGTAGCGGATGCCCATGAGATTCGTAAGCCGTGCCGCCTACGGGCGCAAACTCCATCTCAAACTTCAGGTCCATGGCTTTGAGCACTCTGACGGCTTGGTCTACGATTTCGGTGCCGATGCCGTCACCGGGTAGTACAGCAATTTTCATGTTCAGCCTGCCTGCAATGTTCGGGCCAACCAAGGCTTTTGAGCCAAGCGCTGGGCTTCAAAAGATTGGATGGTGTCTTTGTGCCTCAACGTGAGGCCTATGTCATCGAGCCCATTGAGCAGGCAATAACGGCGAAAGGCTTGGACCTCAAAGGGAAATTCTTCTCCCTGGGGTTTGACCACCACTTGCCGATCAAGGTCTACCGTGAGGCTAAATCCTGGGAACGCCAAGCATTCATTAAACAGGCCCGCAACGATGGATTCAGAAAGCACCAGTGGCAGCAGGCCATTTTTAAAACAGTTGTTGAAAAAAATGTCTGCAAAGCTGGGTGCAATCACGCATCTGAAGCCGTATTGATCTAAGGCCCAAGGGGCGTGCTCTCGCGAGGAGCCACAACCAAAGTTTTTGCGGGCCAGCAAGATGGACGCGCCTTGATAGCGCGGTTGGTTGAGCACAAAGTCTGGATTGGGTTTGCGAGAGCTGGGGTCTTGTCCGGGCTCCCCTTTGTCTAGATAGCGCCACTCGTCAAACAAGTTGGGGCCAAAACCGGTTTTGCGTATGGACTTTAAAAATTGCTTGGGAATGATGGCGTCGGTGTCCACGTTCTCCCGGTCCATCGGAGCCACCAAGCCCTTGTGCACTGTGAATTGTTTCATGTGTTGTTATTTAGAAGGATTTAAAGCTGGCGTTTCAGATGAACTTGCGTACATCCACAAAATGCCCGTACACCGCCGCAGCTGCGGCCATGGCGGGGCTGACCAGATGGGTGCGGCCACCTGCGCCTTGGCGACCTTCAAAGTTGCGGTTGCTTGTCGACGCGCAACGTTCGCCGGGCTCTAGGCGGTCGGCATTCATGGCCAAGCACATGGAGCAACCCGGCTCACGCCATTCAAAGCCAGCGGCTTTGAAAATTTCATCTAAGCCTTCTTTTTCGGCTTGGACTTTGACTTGGCCAGACCCAGGCACCACCAACGCTACCTTGATGTTTGGGGCCACTTTGCGCCCCATTTTTTTGACCAACTGAGCGGCTTCACGCAGGTCTTCAATACGGCTGTTGGTACACGACCCAATGAACACTTTGTCTACAAAAAGATCGTTCAGGGCTTTGCCAGGGGCGAGACCCATATACGTCAGCGCCCGCTCAATGGCAGAGCGCTTGTTAGCGTCTTTTTCTTTGTCAGGGTCGGGGACATTGCCGTCGATGCCCAACACCATTTCAGGTGATGTGCCCCAAGTCACCTGCGGCAGGATTTGGCTGGCATCCAGCTCCACCACCGCGTCAAAATGAGCGTCTGTATCAGAGTGCAGGGTGCGCCAGTAGGTTACAGCCTGTTCCCACTCCACACCGCCTACAAAACGGCCGGTAGCATCTACGCCTGGGGCCATGGGTCGACCTTTGACATATTCAATAGTGGCCTCGTCCACCGCCACCAAGCCTGCGCGGGCTCCTGCCTCGATGGCCATATTACATAAGGTCATACGACCTTCCATGCTCAGGCCGCGAATGGCAGAACCCGCAAATTCAATGGTGTAACCCGTGCCGCCAGCGGTACCGATTTTTCCAATAATGGCCAGCACCACATCTTTGGCGCTGCAGCCTCTTTGCAGAACCCCTTCCACCTTGATCAACATGTTTTTGGCTTTTTTAGCCAGCAGGGTTTGGGTGGCCATCACATGCTCGACTTCGCTGGTGCCGATGCCATGAGCCAATGCGCCAAAAGCCCCGTGGGTGGAGGTGTGAGAGTCCCCGCACACCACCGTCATACCGGGCAAAGTGGCGCCATTTTCAGGACCAATCACATGAACGATGCCTTGGCGTTTGGACATAAATGGAAAGTAAGCCGCCGCACCAAAGGCTTTGATGTTGTCGTCCAAGGTGGTGATTTGTTCTTTGCTGACGGAGTCGGTGATGCCGTCATAACCAAGCTCCCAGCCCGTGGTGGGCGTGTTGTGGTCTGCGGTGGCCACAATCGAGCTGACGCGCCACACCTTGCGGCCAGATTGGCGCAAGCCTTCAAAAGCTTGAGGACTTGTGACTTCATGCACCAAATGGCGGTCTATATAAAGAATGGAGGTACCGTCTTCTTCGGTATGGACGACGTGTTCGTCCCAAATTTTGTCGTAAAGCGTGCGTCCCATATGTGTTCCTAATCGATTGGGCATTTTATGCGCAGGCTTCTGGGGCAATTGACCCTGGTTGCGCCTACCGGCCAAGTTACGCTTGGGGCTCAATCCAGAATGGTGAGACATGGGTCAATGGCTCTAACCCTAGGATCTACGTTGTAACCTCCAAACTCGGTATAGCGCAACAAGTGGCGCTGGCAGGTGCTGCACTTCCAGAGGTCGCAACGGTTGTAAGGAAAAAAACTCACGGCCACCGGTGCGTCTTGGGCGTCGTAACGGGTGCCCTGTGGATGCAGCTCTTCAAAAGTGGGTTCGTAAAGCTCCGGGTCCCTTAAGGTCGCAAGCTGCTGGGCATCTGCGGGCCAGCGGTATTCACTCAAACTCTCCCAACCAGCGCAAGTCCCAAGGCTGCACGAACAGGCGCTAGCCGCTTGGGATGAAGCCAATAGCGCTTGAAGTTCTGCGGCGTTATGGATGCGTTTCATTAAAAAACCCCGCCGACGTTGACGTCCGGCGGGGTGCGGGCAGAATGAATTAGTTTAACGCTGGCCGATGGGGGGTACGTCGCGACGCACAGAGCCCGTGAACAGCTGACGTGGGCGACCAATTTTGTACTCTGGGTCACCAATCATTTCATTGAGTTGTGCAATCCAGCCTACGGTTCTGGCCAAGGCAAAAATGCCGGTAAACAAGTTGACTGGAATACCAATGGCGCGTTGCAC
>CAMAWQ010000061.1 GCA_945862005.1 Hylemonella gracilis
TGCCCCCCACAAAAACTCGCTCCACCAATCTGGATGGAGTCGAGATTCTAGTCTTCAAAACCCACATTTTTATTGGGCTTAACCCGAATTCACAGCTTTTTTCTTAACGTTTGTCCGTTTGCTGCACTACCAAACTCACGCCTAAAGCGGTGACTGCAATGCCTAACACCGTTAAGGCGTGTATGGGCTCATCAAAAAGCACCCAAGCCATCACCGCGGTGGTGGGTGGCACCATGTAAAGCAAACTGGTGACCTGAGTGGCCGCACCCCGCTGGAGCAGCATGTACAGCAAAGAGCTGCCCCCAATCGTTAGCACCAGCACCGACCAGACCATGGCGCCCCACATCAAATCCCAAGCAATAGGTTCCGACTCAAGCAGGGCTAAAGGTAAGGTCACCAAGCCCGCACTGGCCAACTGAATCACGCCCGCAGATCGGACGTCGCAAGGCTGCAACCATCGTTTTTGATAGAGGGTACCTAATGTGATGCTCATGAGTGCCAGCAAGCCAAAGCCTAAGGTGTAGAAACTGACCTCAGTACTGGCGTCTAACTTATGCCCCACCACCATGACCAAGCCGGACAAGCCTAGTGCCAAACCCAGCCATTGGCGGCGGCTGACCTGCGCCCCCTGAGAAGACAACCACCACGCCGTGAGTACCGGCTGCAAACCCACAATCAAGGCGATCAAGCCAGCCCCCATGCCCGCTTTAACTGCAGTCCATACGCCACCCAAGTAACCCGCATGCATGAGCACGCCGGTTAGGGCCATATGGCCCCACTGCGCTTTGGTGGTCGGCCAAGTCACCCTGGCCAGCCAGACCCAAGCGCCTAAGCACAGCACAGAAAAGAGGTAACGGTAGGCCAAAAACTTCATGGGGGGCGCATAAGGCATGCCATAGCGGGCCACAATAAATCCGGTACTCCAGATCAACACAAACAACCAAGGCATGGCCCGCAAGAACCAGTCCGCACGTGAAGGGCTCACGCTAATCGACCCGTGCACGAATTTCTGGAAGGGCTTTGCGTAAGTAATACACCATGGACCACACCGTTAGAACGGCGGCAATCCAAATCAACACTGTGCCCCAAACGTGGGTATCCACAATGCCGAACAAGGTGTCGTTGTACAAAAGAAAGGGAATGGCCACCATTTGAAACGTGGTCTTTAGCTTGCCCAGCATGTGCACGGCCACACTGCGCGAGGCCCCAATTTGCGCCATCCACTCCCTTAAGGCAGAAATGGCAATTTCTCGGCCCACAATGATGAGCGCCACAAACACATCAGCCCGACCCAAATGCACCAACACCAGCAAGCTGGCACACACCAAAAATTTGTCGGCCACGGGATCCAAAAACGCACCAAACGCAGAAGTTTGATTGAGCTTACGCGCCAAATAGCCGTCCAACCAGTCCGTCAGTGCAAACACCACAAACATCACCGTAGCCACCAGGTTTTTGGTGTCGCCTGACAACGGCAAATAGAAGACTCCAATGATCAATGGAATCGCGACAATGCGGGTCCATGTCATCAGGGTGGGAATGGTCATAAACATGGGCGCATTGTGGCACGTAGGCTTGAGCGTTTGACTTTCATCAACTCAGCGCTTTATCACCTGCGCTGTGCTTTGTTATCAACGCAGCGCTTTGTAAATGGCTTCTGCTAAGTCGCGCGAAATACCATCTACCGACATCAAATCTTCCACACTGGCTGAGGTTACGCCGCGCAAGCCACCAAAACGCTGCAACAGTTTCGCTCGGCGTTTGGGTCCAATGCCCGCCACATCTTCCAGCTTACTGCTGCCGGTGCGCACTTTGGCCCGCTGGGCACGCATGCCGGTGATGGCAAAACGGTGCGCCTCGTCGCGAATCTGAGCCACCAGCATGAGTGCGGCAGAGTCTTTGCCCAAATACACCTTGTCTCGCCCATCGGCAAACACCAGCTCTTCAAGGCCCACCACGCGGCCTTCGCCTTTTTCCACCCCCACAATCACATGCAGGTCCAAACCCAACTGCTCAAACACCGCTTTGGCCATAGACACCTGCCCCTTGCCACCATCCACCAGCACCAGGTCGGGCATCTGGTGGTTGGAGTTAGGGCTAGGCTCCTTAGATGCAGACGCCTCTTCTGCCCAACGGCTGTAACGGCGCATCAGCACCTGCTTCATGGCGGCATAGTCATCGCCCGGGGTGATGCCCTCAATTTTGTAGCGGCGGTATTCGGAGCTTTGCATTTTGTGATGTTGAAACACCACGCAAGAAGCCTGCGTGGCCTCACCCGCGGTGTGCGAAATGTCAAAACATTCAATGCGCATGTCGTCCAAGCGGTCTTGAGGCAAAGACAAGGCCTCGGCCAGCGCGCGGGTGCGTGCCTGTTGCGAACCTTCTTCAGACAACAAGCGCGCCAACTGCAAAGCGGCATTTGTTTGCGCCATATCCAGCCACACTCGGCGTTGCTCTTTGGGTTGGTGCACGGCACGCACTTTAAAACCAACTTGCTGAAGCCCCGACTGCTGCGAAATCAGCAAAAGCAAATGCGGGTCTACCGGTTCACTGCACACCAGCGTGGGCACAGGCGGCACCTCGAGGTAGTGCTGAGCAATAAAGGCTTCCAGCACTTGTGCGGGGGTAGCGTCCTCCACATGCGTGGGAAAGTAAGCCCGGTCGCCCAAGTGCCGCCCGCCGCGCACCATGGCCAAGTTGACGCAAGCACGGCCGCCTTGAATTTTGACGGCCAATATATCCACGTCGCGGTCGTCGGTGCTTTCAATCGACTGCTGGTGAAGCACGTTTGACAAAGCCGCCATTTGGTCGCGGACTTCGGCGGCACGCTCAAACTCAAGTGATTCGGCGTAACCCATCATGCGCTGCTCTAGGCCTGACAACACCAACTGCTCTCGCCCTTCTAAAAAGGCTCGGGCATGCTCTAGGTCTTGGGCGTATTGAGTTTCAGTGACCAACCCCACACAAGGCCCCGAACACCTCTTAATTTGGTACATCAAGCATGGGCGCGAGCGGTGGGCAAACACCGTGTCTTCACAGGTACGCAAGCGAAACACTTTTTGCAAAAGTTCTATGGCCTCTTTAACTGACCACGCATTGGGATAGGGGCCAAAGTAGTGATGCTTTTTATCTACCGCGCCACGGTAATACGACAGGCGAGACCAGCCGCCGGAAGATATTTTGAGATAGGGGTAGCTTTTGTCGTCCCGAAACAAAATGTTGTAGCGGGGGTTGATGCTTTTAATGAGGTTATTTTCAAGAATCAACGCCTCGGCCTCTGAGCGCACCACCGTGGTTTCTAAGGCGCAAATTTTGCGCACCATGTGCCCAATGCGCGTGCCGCCATGCGTTTTTTGGAAATAGCTCGACACCCGCTTTTTGAGGTTGTTGGCCTTGCCTACATACAACACGCCACCTTGGGCATCTAAGTAGCGGTACACCCCAGGTAAGCCTGGCAAAGACGCCACTTGCGCCAGCAAAGCGGCGGAGTGCACGGAATCATCTGCTGAGGGCAGGGGTGCTTCTGTAGGCGCGGGTTCGGAACTCATGACCCGTATTGTGGACAATCATTTGAAGGAACCCCAGCTTTGATTCCACAACGCCCTCTTCATCCAACGCAGCCGCTGCCTCCCCTTCTTTGGGACGTGTTTTGCAAGGTCATCGACAACCATGGCGATTTGGGCGTGTGTTGGCGCCTATGCAGCCAGCTGGCCTCTCTGGGGCATCGTGTGCGTCTTTGGGTCGATCAGTCCCATGCCCTAGCTTGGATGGCCCCGCAGGGACAAGCCAGAATTGACGTGTTGCCTTGGCCGAGTAACGCTTGCCCCGACTTGGCCCCTGCTGACGTCTGGCTGGAAACATTTGGCTGCGGACTCAGCGATGCGTTTTTGAATCACTTCCGAGCGCAACTGAGCGCAACCCAAAAGCCGACACCCCCTTGGTTCAACCTGGAATATTTGTCTGCTGAGACCTATGTAGAACGCTCGCACCTGCTGCCCTCCCCTATCAGCCAGGGGGCGGGCCAAGGTTTAACGCGTCGGTTTTTTTTCCCGGGCTTGACCCCTCGCACCGGCGGCTTGCTCAGGGAGCTCCATTTGCTGGAGCGCCAGAGCGGATTTGACAGAACTCGCTGGCTGGCTGAACTGGGCATCCATCTGCAGCAGCAGGAGCGGGTGGTCAGCCTTTTTTGTTACGAGCCCGCGGCTTTGCCTGGGCTGATTCATGCCTTGGCTGCATCAGCAAACCAGGCCACCCGACTGCTGGTCACAAAGGGCCGCGCGGCGGCGGCAGTGGACGAAGTGGTTCGAATCACCGCCAATGGTGAAGCCCTCAAGCAAGAAGCCCAGGAACACAAGCACATGAGCTGTTCTTCGCAATTCGTTTCTGTGCATTTACAAATTGAATACCTCCCCGCCCTAACGCAAATACACTTTGACCACCTGCTCTGGGCCAGCGACGTCAATTTTGTGCGGGGAGAAGACTCCTGGGTGCGCGCCCTATTGGCAGGCAAACCGATGGTGTGGCAGACCTACCCGCAGGATGACGCCGCGCACCACGCCAAATTGAACGCGTTTTTAGATTGGAGCGACGCCCCGGCGGATGTGCGGCAGCTCCACCAGGCTTGGAACGACTTGGCAATGGGCACAGCACCCCCACCTTGGCACTTGCTAGATGTGCTGCACGCAAGCCATCAGCACTGGCTGGAATGGATGAGTCAGGTCAAAAGCCGCTTGATGGCGTCAGAGGATTTGGTGACTCAGCTGTTGCGAGCCGTTCAAGCTGACCTGAAGTCAGCGATTCAGCCCTAATCTGGTCAAAACTTGGCAAAAGGTTTCAGCAGGTAAAAAACGATAAAATCTTGGGCTATCTTGGGCCAAACACTTCTGTTTGTGCCCTATCTTTTCGGAAATCTTATGAAAATTGCTCAGGAAATTCGTGCAGGCAACGTGATCATGCACGGCAAGGACCCTATGGTGGTTCTTAAAACAGAATACAGCCGCGGCGGCCGCAATTCAGCCACCGTGCGCATGAAGCTTAAAAGCCTGATTGCCAACTTTGGTACCGAGGTGGTGTTCAAGGCCGACGACAAAATGGACCAGATCATTCTGGACAAAAAAGACTGCACTTACTCTTACTTTGCTGACCCTATGTACGTGTGGATGGACACCGAATACAACCAGTACGAGGTGGAGTCTGAAAACATGGGCGATTCGCTCAACTACCTCGAAGAAGGTATGACCGCTGAGGTGGTGTTTTACGAAGGTAAGGCTATTTCTGTGGAGCTGCCCACCAGTGTGGAGCGCGAAATCACTTGGACCGAGCCCGCCGTAAAGGGTGACACCTCAGGCAAGGTGCTCAAGCCCGCCAAAATTGCGACGGGTTTTGAAATTGGCGTGCCCATTTTTGTGAACCAAGGCGACCGCGTGGAAATTGACACCCGCACCAACGAGTACCGCAAACGCGTCTAACTGACCACTTTCAGAACTGATCGAAAGTTCCTAAAATCTGTCCAATTTAAGCCCCTGAGGGAATCTTCCTCTAGGGGCTTTTTTAATGGCACCTATCTAAGTCAGTTATGCCACCACCGAACCTATGCACACCACCAACCGCAACCTGAACGAAAAAACACTGGCAGACGCTTGGGCCGATTTGCAAGCCCATGCTGAATCGGGCGTACCTCTGGACGCCGCTGCTTACCGATTGGCATTTGCCGACCCAGAGTTTTTGTTGCGCCGCGAAACCCGAGGCATTCGCTTTCAGTTGGAATTGCTCAAACCCGATTTGGAACAACAAGAACAAGGGGTGAACTACACCATTGTGGTGTTCGGCAGTGCGCGGTTTTTGTCGCCAGAAGCCGCACAGGCTCAGCTGGATCAGGCCCAAGCCAGTTCAGACAACGGCGCACTCATGAAAGCGCAGCGAGACTTGCGCAACGCCGCCTACTACCAGTCGGCACAAGAATTTGGTCGCATCGTGGCCGAGCACAGCGAGCGGCTGCCCGCGCATGAGCAACTGTTTATTTGTACGGGCGGTGGCCCGGGTGTGATGGAAGCTGCCAATCGGGGCGCCCACGAAGCAGGTGCACTGAACGTGGGGCTCAACATTGCCCTACCCCACGAGCAAACTCACAACCCTTTCATCTCACCCACTCTATCCTTCAAGTTTCATTACTTTGCTCTTCGCAAAATGCATTTCATGATTCGGGCGAAAGCCTTGGTGGCGTTTCCCGGCGGGTTTGGCACCTTAGATGAGTTGTTTGAAATTTTGACCCTGATCCAAACCCAAAAGGCACAGCCTGTGCCCGTGGTGCTGTTTGGTCGCGACTACTGGAGCCGTCTGATCAACTTCCCCATGCTGGTGGAAGAAGGGTTGATTTCTCCAGAAGACTTAGAGCTGTTCACCATGGTGGACACCCCACAGGCTGCGTGGAATGCAATACAAAACTTTTACCGCTTGGGCGAAGCCGAACGGTTTTAAATGTGATGCTTAGGTGGTTGACGAGTTAACTGGTCGAATGAGGTGGCCTGAGCACCCAAGCGATTCGGCTGCCTGAGCCCACCAGGACCGCTACGGACCAAAACACCACAGACACCCCCACCACGGCGCCCAAGGTGCCAAACAGCATGGGCATGACCACGCTCGAGCCGTTAAGAGACATCAAGCGCAAACCCAGTGCTTCGCCATGGCGATGGCTGGGGGTAATTTGGTGCAATGTGCTCATGATCATGGGCTGCACCGTGCCCAACACCAAGCCCAAGGTGGCAGAACACAAGCCCATAGCCAAAGCATTGGGCATGAGCGGGTAAATGCTGAAGATCAACGCGGTACCCAGCATGGCAAAAGACACCACCACCCACTCGCGCAAGCGGGCCACCAACAAAGGCAATAGCAACCGCACCAAGGTCGCGGATACAGCAAACACGCCCAATATGGTTCCTATGACCGAGGCACTTAAATCGCGTTCATGCCCCAAAACCGGCACCACAAAGGTGTGCACATCCCAACACGAAGACAACAACCAATTCACGATCAGCAAGCGCCGCATCATGGGCTCACGCAGCAAATCAAACACCTTGCGCGGGCCTTGGTTGGCGGGTTCAGCGTCGTGCGGGGTTTCGGGAGTGTGGCGAATCCAGATCCATGCCACCAGCGGCAAAGCGGCCAACATTAAAAACGCCACTTGAAAGCCCACCGCATGCCCGGATTCAAAGCCTAACAACGGCGCGCTGTAGTCAATCAGCACCCCTGCCAACACAGGCCCTAAGACATTGGAAATAGATGGCCCCAGAGACACCCAACTGAACACGGTTTTAATCTCGTTCGGGCTGGTGGCCATTCGCCCGGCTTGGCGCTGCAAGGCAATAGCAGCAGCACCCGTGGCGCCCCCCGTCATCAGGGCGGAGAGGCACAGCACCGGAAACACGGGAAACACCACGGCCACACCAGCACCGATGCTGGCCAGCAACACAGACCAACCCACAGGGCGACGCACGCCGTGCCGGTCGGCATAACGCCCCGCAGGTATGGCCAAAAAAACTTGGGTGAGCGCAAAAAACGCCATCAGAAACCCCACAGCCAAAGGCCCGTAGCCTTGCTTCAGGGCCAACAGCGGGGCGGCCATACGCATGCCCGCCATGCAAGCCTGAATACAAATTTGGCCCGAAATCAGTCGAACCAACTCCCAACGGTTGTGCGTCATACAGGATCTGAGTCTGCAGGGTCTGCGTAAGTGTCCGTTGGCAACAGCGCTTGCGCCTGTGGCTCGGGCAAGGCCTCGACCTGGCGCAGCGCCCGGCCCATGGCGCGGCTGCGGGTTTCGGCAGAGTTGAGGGTGTTGAGGACAGTTTCGGTTTGAGACTTAACCTTGGCCAGAACACCACCAAATTTTTCAAATTCGGTTTTAACCGCCCCCAAAACCTGCCACACCTCACTGGAGCGTTTTTCGAGGGCCAAGGTTCTGAACCCCATTTGCAAAGAGCCCAACATGGCCAGTAAGGTGGTGGGGCCCGCCAAGGTGATACGGTGGTCGCGCTGTAAAGATTCCATCAACCCCGGGCGGCGCAACACCTCAGCGTATAAACCCTCGGTGGGCAAAAACAAAATGGCGAAGTCTGTGGTGAAAGGAGGCGCAATGTATTTATCGGCAATCGATTTGGCTTCTAGGCGAATGCGAGCCTCCAGTGCTTTGGCCGCGGCATCGGCGTCAGCTTTGTCGGCGCGTTGTTGCGCATCGAGCAGGCGCTCGTAGTCTTCATTGGGAAACTTGGCGTCAATAGGCAGCCAAAGGCAATCCATGGTGTCAGATTTACCTGGCAGCTTGATGGCAAAGTCCACCACATGCTTGCTACCAGGTCGGGTAGCGATTTGGGTCGCATATTGGTCGGGCACCAGCACTTGTTCCAGCAAAGCCTCGAGCTGGGCTTCGCCAAACATGCCCCGGGTTTTCACGTTGGTGAGCAGGTGTTTGAGGTCGCCCACGCCAGTGGCCAGAGTTTGCATTTCGCCCAAGCCTTTGTGCACCTGTTCCAAGCGGTCGGCCACTTGTTTAAAGCTCTCGCCCAGGCGGGCTTGCAAGGTGGCGTGGAGTTTTTCGTCCACAGTGGCGCGCATTTCATCCAACTTGGTGGCGTTGGTTTGTTGGAGTTGGGTGAGTTGCGCTTCTAAAGTGGCGCGCATTTCGCCCAAACGGCGGGCGTTGGCTTCGCTCATGGCATTGATTTGCTGCGCCAAGATGTCGCTTAAGTTGGCGCGCATCAAGGCCAGTTGTTGGCCAAAGGCGTCAATTTGTGCGTTTTGCGTGCGGGTGGTTTCGGCCGACTGGTGCAATAGGGTTTGCTGAAACATGGAGAGCTGCTGTAAAAGCTCTTGCCGTAAGTCTTTGGCTTGCCTCTCTTGCGAGAGGTTGAGCTGCTCCAGCCGGTCGGTCAGCAAAGCCATGTTGGCCTGCGTTTGGGCTGCAAGAGATTGAGCAGCCTCCTGCTGATACTGCGGACGCTTGAGCAACAAGACCAGCAGCAACAGACCCGCAGCGCTGAAGCACCCCAGCAGGCCAAGGAGCCCCAGAGCCCAAATCCAAACAGTTTCCAAAAATACTCCTCAAAGCCCAAAAAATTGGGCGGGCGGGTCAGCGGCTCACACCTCTTGGCAGTGCGGTCACGGGGGTCAACACCTTGTGCTTGCCAAAAAATTCCACCAGGTTATCCGCTGCCAATTGGGCCATAGCCAAACGGGTGGGCACGCTGGAGCTGGCAATGTGCGGGGTGAGCACCATATTGGGCACGGTCAACAAGTCGGGGTGCACTTTGGGCTCGCCTTCAAACACATCCAGACCCGCCGCCGCAATTTGCCCTTGGCGCAGTGCTGCAGCCAGAGCCGCGTCATCCACAATACCGCCGCGCGCGATGTTGACCAAGGTGGCCGTGGGCTTCATCAGGGCCAACTCGGCCGCGCCAATGGCGTGGTGCGATTCGGCAGAGTAAGGCAACACCAGCACCAAATGGTCTGCGGTTTGGAGCAGCTCTTGTTTGCTGACATAAGTGGCCTTGCAGGCGGACTCTGAAGCCGCATCCAAACGAGAACGGTTGTGATAGACGACCTTCATGCCAAAACCGTGCGCGCCACGCTTGGCAATGCCTTGGCCAATGCGCCCCATACCCAAAATGCCCAAGGTGGCGCCATGAATATCGGAGCCTGCAAACATGTCATAGCTCCAGCGCTCCCAGCGACCAGCGCGCAAGTAATGTTCGCTTTCCGAAATGCGGCGGGCTGTGGCCATAAGCAAAGCAAAACCAAAGTCGGCCGTGGTTTCGGTGAGCACATCGGGGGTGTTGGTGCCCACCACACCTGCAGCGTTCATGGCGGCCACATCAAAGTTGTTGTAGCCCACAGCCATGTTGGCGCATATCTTCAGTTTGGGGCAGGCGGCCAGCACTTCAGCGTCAATACGGTCGCTGCCGGTGGTGAAAGCGCCATCTTTGTCGCGCAAGCGCTCAATGAGTTCGGCTTTGGTCCAAACTGTATCAGCTAGGTTAGGTTCGACATCGAAATAAGTTTCCAGGCGCTGAACCACTTCAGGAAAGACCCCGCGGCTGATCAAAATGCGCGGCTTTGGGTTTGGGCTTGACATGGGCGGATCCTTAAATTTTTAGCAGTGGATATTGGGATTAGAAATGGCGTTGTGCGAATCAGGTTCTGCGACTTACGTTCTTCAGCTTATTCCAGCCAAGTGGTGTAGCTTTCAACACCGATGCGCGGGGTGTAAAAGGTGTTGACCAACTCGTCCG
>CAMAWQ010000062.1 GCA_945862005.1 Hylemonella gracilis
TTTGGATGGGTAGGCAATGGATGAAGTTCTTAAAGCCATAGACAGGTGATGAATCAGTCCCAAGAAAGCGCGCCACCCGATTGGTATTCAATTACACGGGTTTCAAAGAAGTTGCGCTCTTTTTTAAGGTCAATCATTTCGCTCATCCACGGGAACGGATTTTCTTCGTTCGGGAAAAGCGGCTCCAAACCAATTTGGGTGGCTCTGCGGTTAGCTATGTAACGCAAGTAACCTTTGAACATGGAAGCGTTCATACCCAGTACTCCGCGAGGCATGGTGTCTTCTGCGTAGCGGTATTCCAGCTCGACCGCTTTTTCAAAGATTGCGCGAATTTCAGACTTGAATTCGGAAGTCCACAGCTGTGGGTTTTCAAGTTTGATTTGGTTGATCAGGTCAATACCAAAATTGCAGTGCATGGATTCGTCACGCAAGATGTACTGGTACTGTTCTGCAGCACCCGTCATTTTGTTTTGGCGACCTAAGGCCAAAATTTGGGTGAATCCTACGTAGAAGAACAAACCTTCCATGAGGCAAGCAAACACAATCAAAGACTTCAGAAGGGTCTGGTCGGTTTCCAGGGTGCCCGTATGGAAGTTGGGATCCATGATCGCATTGATGAACGGGATTAAAAACTCGTCCTTGTCTCGAATGGATTGAACCTCTTGGTAGGCATTGAAAATTTCAGACTCGTCTAAGCCCAAAGATTCCACGATGTACTGGTAAGCGTGGGTGTGGATGGCTTCTTCAAAAGCTTGACGCAATAAAAACTGACGGCATTCAGGCGCGGTGATGTGGCGGTAGGTGCCCAACACAATGTTGTTAGCGGCCAAAGAGTCCGCAGTGACAAAAAAGCCCAAGTTGCGCATCACAATGCGACGTTCGTCGGCAGTGAGTCCGTTGGGGTCTTTCCAAAGCGCGATGTCACGCGTCATGTTGACTTCTTGCGGCATCCAATGGTTGGCGCAGGTGGCCAGGTATTTTTCCCAAGCCCATTTGTACTTAAAAGGCACCAGCTGATTCACATCGGTTTGGCCATTGATGATGCGCTTATCTGCCGCCTTGATGCGGTGTGATGTAGCAGCAGTCGTGGCTTGAGGTGTGGAGGCAGATGCCACAAAAGTTGGGCTGGGCATCTGCATGGTGTGCAGCTGCGGCAAAGATTGCAGAGGGAGGTCTACCTTCCGGCCGTCAGTAGTGGCGCCGGTCATAGGCATAAAGGATGCAGGTTTAACTTCTTCGTCCCAAGTCAACATAAAAATTCCAATCAACGGATTATCCGAGTAGCGTTAAGAAATGAAAAGTATTCGTGTGCATGAATGTGTAAGTGTGTTGCTCATGCGCATCGGTTGAGCAACACCTGTGATGTGTCAATTACTGACAAGCCTCACAGCCTGGATCATCAATGGCGCAGAACTTGATGTCGGTTGCCGCGGTGAGCATTTGGTTTTGCGCGGCAGCGGCGGCGGCATCTAACGCACTCATGGGGGCACTCATTGAAGCGCTTTGTGGTGCACTGCCTGAAGACACGGCATTGAGTCGACCAGCGGTAACCGTTGATTTTTCAGCGTGTGTGGCCGATGTGGTGCGCAGGTAGTAGGTGGTCTTGAGGCCGCGCAACCACGCGAGCTTGTAGGTTTCATCCAGCTTCTTGCCAGAAGCTCCAGCCATGTAAATGTTGAGCGACTGCGCTTGATCGATCCACTTTTGACGGCGTGAGGCGGCTTCTACCAACCACACGGGTTCAATTTCAAAAGCAGTGGCGTACAAAGCCTTGACGTCTTGAGGCACGCGGTCGATGGGTTGCAGAGAACCATCAAAGTGTTTGAGGTCCATGACCATCACGTCATCCCAAAGGCCAAGGCGCTTGAGGTCGCGCACCAAGTAGCTGTTGATGACCGTGAATTCGCCCGATAAATTCGACTTGACGGACAAGTTGCCAAAACAAGGCTCAATACACGCATCCACGCCAATGATGTTGGAGATGGTGGCGGTAGGCGCAATGGCCACGCAATTGGAGTTGCGCATGCCGTCTTGCGCAATTTTCTTGCGCAAGGCATCCCAGTCCAAGCTGGAGCTGCGGTTGACTTCAACGTAGCCACCGCGCGCTTTTTCAAGCATGTCTAGTGTGTCTGGGGGCAAGATGCCTTGGTCCCAAAGAGAGCCTTGGTAGCTGGAATAGCGGCCGCGTTCGGCAGCCAGTTCGGTCGAGGCCAAGTAGGCAAAGTAGCACACCGCTTCCATGGAGCGGTCGGCAAACTCTACGGCCGCATCGCTGGCGTAGGGCATACGCATTTCATACAAGGCATCTTGAAACGCCATGATGCCTAGGCCCACGGGCCGGTGGCGCATGTTGGAGTCGCGGGCCTTTTTAACGGCGTAGTAGTTGATGTCGATCACGTTATCGAGCATGCGCATGGCGGTGCTGATGGTCTTTTTGAGTTTGACCGTGTCGAGCTCTTTGCCGTGCTCACCTTGTTTCAAGTGCTGACGCAGGTTGATTGACCCCAAATTGCACACCGCAGTTTCGGTGTCGCTGGTGTTGAGTGTGATTTCCGTGCACAGGTTGGACGATTGCACCACACCGACATGTTGTTGGGGTGAGCGAACATTGCAAGCGTCTTTAAAGGTGATCCATGGGTGACCTGTTTCAAACAGCATACTCAGCATCTTGCGCCACATGTCCATTGCCTGAATGGTTTTGCTGGGCTTGATTTCGCCATTTTTGGCTTTGACCTCATAGGCCGTATAGGCCTTTTCGAATTCAGCGCCAAACAGGTCGTGCAGGTCGGGCACGTCGGATGGAGAAAACAGGGTCCACTCGCCTTTTTCCATGACGCGGCGCATGAACAAATCAGGAATCCAGTTGGCGGTGTTCATGTCGTGGGTGCGGCGGCGGTCATCGCCTGTGTTTTTGCGCAACTCCAAAAACTCTTCAATGTCCAAGTGCCAAGTTTCCAAGTAGGTGCATACAGCACCTTTGCGCTTGCCGCCTTGGTTCACCGCCACGGCCGTGTCGTTGACCACCTTTAAGAAAGGCACTACGCCTTGAGACTCGCCGTTGGTGCCTTTGATGTGGGAGCCTAATGCCCGCACACGGCTCCAGTCGTTGCCCAATCCACCCGCAAATTTAGAGAGGAGCGCGTTTTCTTTAATGGATTCGTAAATGCCGTCCAGATCGTCAGGCACGGTGGTCAGGTAGCAGCTTGACAACTGTGAACGCAAGCTGCCGCTGTTGAACAAAGTGGGCGTGCTGGACATGAAGTCAAAAGACGACAAGACCTCGTAAAACTCAATCGCACGAGCTTCACGGTCAATTTCGTTCAGCGCAAGGCCCATGGCCACGCGCATGAAGAAAGACTGGGGCAGTTCAATACGTGTTTTACGTACGTGCAGGAAGTAGCGGTCGTACAGAGTTTGCAAGCCGAGGTAGTCAAACTGCAAATCGCGCTCGGCCTTCAGGGCGGCGGCAAGGCGCTTGAGGTCGTACTGCATGAGGCGCTCGTCGAGCAGGTCATTTTCAACGCCTTTTTTGATAAAGCCCGGAAAATAATCCACATAGGCCTGTTGCATGTCGTTGGGTTGCACATCGCGGCCAAATACTTCCTTGGCAATGGTGTGGAACAGCAAACGCGCCGTGGCAAACGTGTAGTCTGGGTCTTTTTCGATCAAGGTGCGCGCTGCCAAGACGGCGGCTTTGTACACCTCGTCCATAGGGACGCCGTCGTACAAATTGCGCTGGGTTTCAGCCATGATGGGGTCGGGTTTGACATCTGCCCCTAAGCCTTGGCAGGCCGTGTCAATCAGGTGTTGCAGCTTGTGCATGTCTAGGGGAATGCGCTTGTCGCCATCCAATACGTGCAGGGTGGGCGTGGCTGGAGCAACTGGAGCAGACAGGCGGGCGCGCTCCTGGGTGCGTTGTTCGCGGTAAAGAACGTAGGCGCGGGCCACTTCGTGGTGGCTGCTGCGCATCAAACCCAGCTCTACTTGGTCTTGCACATCTTCAATATGAAAGGTGCCGCCGCCCGGGCGTGAGCGCATCAGTGCGCGAATGATCGACTGGGTCAGCTCGTCCACCATTTCGCGAACGCTGGCAGAAGCTGCGCCTTGTGCGCCATGCACGGCCAAAAACGCTTTCATCATGGCCACTGCAATTTTGTTGGGCTCAAAAGGCACCACGGCACCGTTGCGGCGAATGATTTGGTATTGGCTGTAAAGGCTGGCAGTGGGTGACGTGGGGGCAGGGGTGGCGCCCAAAACTGCGCTGGCTGCAGCAGGAGTGTTCAAGACGGTTTGCATGCGTTCCTCTTATGGAGATCAAAAATATGTATAGGGTGTAGACACTATATATGGGGTCTGAAGGTATAGCAACCCACTACCTGTAGTGTACGGGCCTCTGAAACCTCAGTTCGTCAAATAATAGACTTATTCCGTGCATTTGTACGTTTTGGATGGCGAAGGGTGCCCTTCAATGCATGGGCTGCCAGTGGCCTAAACCCCTTAAAGCAAGGGGTTGGGCTAAGCACTGTTGTGTCAAATCAAGTCTTGGCAGAGCTTTTGGTTTGAAAACCTAAGATAGACAAGACATAGCCAGTTGTGTGCTTTCTGCGGATTCGAGATAGAAAATTTCTTTTAGAGTTTTTTGATGAAGCGCAAAGCTCAGGGGAAACACCGATCAGGCCAGCCCAGTTGGCGCTGAAAACCTGCCCAGTCAAAGCCGGGGCCGGGGTCTGACTTTCGGCCTGGGGCAATGTGTTCGTGCCCTGCAATGTGCTCTATGCCATAGGCTTGAGCTAATGAGGAACATAAAACGGCTAGGGTTTCGTACTGGAGGGCTTCAAACAGATCGCCTTCAAAGCCTTCGAGTTCTATGCCTACTGAAAAGTCGTTGCAGTTGTCGTGCCCCTGATGGCTGGAGGTGCCCGCATGCCAGGCGCGCTGGTCGCAACTGACAAACTGCCATAGCTCGCCGTTGCGCTCTATATAGAAGTGTGCAGAAACCTCTAAGCCCCTGATGGACTGGAAATAAGGGTGTTGCTCCCAATCCAGTTGGTTGGTGAACAGTTGTTGCACATGATGCCCGCCGTATTCGCCTGGGGGTAGGCTGATGGAGTGCACCACAATCAAATTTACCGCGGCTTTTCCCGTTGTGAGACCGCCCTTTTCGGCGGTTTGTATTGGCTTAGGTCTTGGACCAAAGTTGGGGGAGTCAAGACGCCGCGCAAACCGGTACCAACCTTCCGACCAAAGCGGCAAACACGGCTCATCTGGCGGGGCGGGGTTGTGAATGTCAGTGCTCAAGGCTCTGAGAGTTGGCGGTGGCTTGGGCTGCAATAAAGCCCTTTTAAGCCTGAGCAAGACTCAGACTTAGGGAAGTGCACCTGGCAGTGCAGGCAGGCCACCATATCTTGAGGAGCTTGAATTTGGGTGGCGGTGGGGTTAGGTGTATTGGTGGCGTTAGTGGCGTTGTCGGCCTTAGCAGGACGGGCAGCATCAGACGGCTGGGCTGGGGTGGACGAAGGTTCATCCTCTCGATCGGTAAAAGCTTTGAATTTTTCTAACAGACTGCGGGCATGTTTGCGCCACATATAGACGCCCCACAGCAGCAATACCAAGATCAGAATGATTCTCAAGTGAGCCGCTCCAGCAACACTTCCAATACAAACCTAGAACCTACGTAAGCCAATAAGAGAAGCAGTGCGGCGGTGTACACCATGCGCGCTGCCATGCGGCCGCGCCAGCCAAAGCGCGCTCGCCCCACCAGCAAGGTGGCCAAGGTGAACCAAGAGAGCAAAGAAAACAAGGTTTTGTGGTCCCAACGCCAGGCTTGTCCGTAAGAGGCTTCACCAAACACCCACCCCGCGAGCAAGGTGGCTGAGAGCAACACAAACCCTGCCCACAAAAACCGAAACGTTAGGCGCTCTAAGGTCATCAGCGGCAGTCCATGGGCTGAAGCCGTAGCTTGGCGAATTTGCTGTTCCGCTCGGTTCATCAGCCAGGCATGCCAAGCCGCCGCAGCCAGCAAGCCATAGGACGCAATGCCCAAGGCCCAATGTAGACCTAACCAAGCCGATGCACTGGCCTGCAGCTCATGGCCGGGGTAGATCAGGCCCAAGCCGAGGCTGGTGACCGCCACCACTGAAAGCACCCAACCCAAGCGCAGCGGGGGGTAAAACAGGCCTTCTACGGCGTAAAGGCAACTCAACAACCACGCGGTGAATGAAAGCGCCGGTGCAAAACCAAAGCGGGGGTCTGGACCCACCATGGTCCACACCAGCAAAAGCCCATGCATAGCAATAGCTAAGAGCATCAGCCATCGCGCCACCCCGTGGCTGATGCGGTGGTTGGCCAGTGCCGAACCCGCATAAGACGCGCAGGCCAATGCCGCCAGACCGACGGATGTCAGGGGCAGCGCAGACCAAGACGCACTGGCTAGTATCATGAAGAGAAGTTTAGCGCTTCAAAACTCCCACCCAATCTCCCGTCGGCGTTCCCCACCTACGCACTCCCTTTAATAACTTACCTTAAGCACCCACTTATCTATGGCCTCAGCCCTTTCGGACAAACTCAGCCGCCTCGTCAAAGGCATGCGTGGGCAGGCGCGCATCACCGAGTCCAATGTGGCCGACATGCTGCGCGAAGTCCGTATGGCCCTGCTCGAGGCCGATGTGGCCTTGCCCGTGGTGCGCGACTTTGTGGCGCGGGTCAAAGAAAAGGCCTTGGGCCAAGAGGTTTTGGGCTCCCTCACCCCTGGCCAAGCCTTGGTGGGCATTGTCAACAAAGAGTTGGCCGCCACCATGGGCGAGGGCGTCAGCGACTTGAATTTGGCGGCGCAGCCACCGGCCGTGATTTTGATGGCGGGCTTGCAAGGCGCTGGTAAAACCACCACCACGGCCAAGTTGGCCAAGCACCTGATTGAAAAACGCAAGAAAAAAGTGCTCACGGTGTCGGGCGACGTGTACCGCCCTGCTGCCATTGAGCAGCTTAAAACCGTCACCGCCCAAGCTGGGGCTGAGTGGTTTCCCAGCTCGCCGGACCAAAAACCCGCCGATATTGCCCGCGCCGCCTTGGATTACGCGCGACGCCACTTTGTAGATGTGCTGTTGGTGGATACGGCCGGCCGTTTGGCCATAGACGAAGCCTTGATGGCTGAAATTAAGGAATTGCACACGGTGTTGAACCCCGTGGAAACTTTGTTTGTGGTGGACGCCATGCAGGGTCAAGACGCCATCAACACCGCCCGAGCCTTTAAAGAAGCCTTGCCGCTGACCGGCATTATTTTGACCAAAACCGATGGCGATTCGCGCGGGGGGTCGGCCTTGTCGGTGCGGGCCGTCACCGGCGTGCCGATCAAGTTTGCGGGTGTGAGCGAAAAAATTGACGGCTTGGAGGTATTCGACGCCGACCGTCACGCCCAGCGCGTTTTGGGTATGGGCGATATCTTGGCCTTGGTGGAGCAAGTCACCGCCAACGTGGACATGGCTTCAGCCCAACAACTGGCGGCTAAGGTCAAAAGCGGAGAGAGTTTTGATTTCAACGACTTTTTGTCCCAAATTCAGCAAATGAAGCAAATGGGGGGGCTGTCCAGCTTGATGGACAAGTTGCCTTCTCAGATGGCGGCCAAAGCTGGTGCCATGGATATGGATCGGGTTGAAAAAGACGTGCGTCGCAAAGAGGGCATCATCCAAAGCATTACGCCGCTGGAGCGGCGCAAACCTGATCTGGTTAAGGCCTCGCGCAAGCGGCGCATTGCCTCCGGAGCGGGCGTGCAGGTGCAAGATGTGAACCGCCTCTTTAAAGAGTACGAGCAAATGCGCGACATGATGAAAAAAATGAAGGGCGGCGGCCTTATGAAAATGATGAAGCGCATGGGAGGGATGGGTGGTATGGGCGGCTTAGGTGGCCCGGGTGGTTTTGGTGGAGGCACGAAAGGCCTTTAGTCCAAGTGCAGTCCAGGATGCAGTCCAACGTGTAATCCGCCTGCCACCAAGTCGCTGCATAATTTTCAGACAACTCTTCAACCTCAGCGCTGAGCTGCTTTTTCACCATCATCTCCCCCCCATGAGAAACAACCAACCCGTTACCGGCCAGGCTTACTACTTCCCCTCCGATCAAACTTTGGTGTCGGTCACTGACCTTAAAGGCCGTATCACGTACTGCAACAACAACTTTGTGGAAGTCAGTGGCTTTAGCCGCGAGGAGTTGTTGGGGCAGCCCCATAACATGGTGCGTCACCCCGATATGCCCGCTGAAGCCTTTAGGGACATGTGGGACACCATTGCGGGTGGCAGCCCTTGGACCGCCTTGGTCAAAAACCGCCGCAGTAACGGCGACCACTACTGGGTGCGCGCCAACGCCACCCCAGTGCGCAGCGGAGAGCACATTGTGGGTTTTTTGTCCGTCAGGTCCGCCCCCTCAGACGAAGAAGTCAGCCAAGCCGAACACCTTTACTCCACCATGCGCAAAGAGGCCACCGACGGCCGCTTGGTTCACCGTTTTAAAAACGGCAAGATCATCCGCGACACCCTTTTGGGTTCCACCTTCCGAGCATTGCGTCCGGGCCCTGCGGTACAAATTGGTTTGTTCATGTCCACCCCCATCGTGCTGCTGGGCCTTTTGCCCGTGTTCGGTACGCCTGTTGCGGTGTCTTGGGTGTTGGCCTTGGGCGCCGCAGTGTGGGGTGGCAGTGTGATTTGGCGCCGATATGTCCAGCCCTTGTACGGCTTGCTGGATGAAGCCAACCGCCTCGCTTCTGGGGACATGGCCGAAGCCATTCAGGTGACCCACGAAGGTTTGGTGGGGCGTTTGCAATTGGCCTTATCGCAAATGGCCATGTCCATTAAAACTGTGGTGTTGGACGTGCGAAAAGAAGTGGCCAACTTAAGCGTGGGTTCGCGAGAAATTGCCACGGGCAACCACGATTTGTCGTCCCGCACCGAGTCTCAAGCCAGCAGCCTGGAACAAACCGCCGCCTCCATGGAGCAAATCAACGGCACCATCAAGCAGACTTCGCACTTGGCTGGCCAGGGCGGTAGTCTGGCTTTTGAAACCGCAGAAGTGTCCAAGCGCAGCCAGGCCGCGGTAACTACCGTGGCCACCACCATGAAAGACATTGCCCACTCTTCCGGCAAGATTGGCAGCATCATCCAAGTGATTGAAGGGGTGGCCTTCCAAACCAATATCTTGGCCTTGAACGCTGCGGTTGAGGCCGCGCGCGCTGGTGAGCAAGGCCGCGGCTTTGCCGTGGTGGCCGCCGAAGTGCGGGCCTTGGCGCAACGCACCACGTCTGCTTCGCGCGAGGTTAAACAGCTGATTGAAGAGTCCCTAGCGCACGTGGAAGACGGCACCCGCCAAACCTCGCAAGCCCAAGTGCGCATGGATTAAGCCATGACCTTGGTGGAAAAAACCGTGATGCTGTTGCAAGAAATTAAAAACGCCACCGCCGAGCAAGAGGCGGGCGTGTCTCAGGTGAACGATGCGGTCAGCCACTTGGACTCCTTGACCCAACAAAACGCTGCCATGGTGGAAGAGCTGGCCGCTGCCGCCAGCTCTATGGACCAACAAGTGGGCGTGGTACACAGTTCTATTCAGGTATTCCGCTTGGCCGATGGAGACCGCACCTTGGCCGAGTAGGACGCCGTGACTCTGCGCACCCAAGCGCAAGGCGCTACCTTAGAAGCAGAGGCTTAGGCCAAAGACTTAGACCAAAGACTTAGACTAAAGATCCCTTCAAGCTGTAGTGCATCACTTCGGTGATGCGCACATCAACCAACTTGCCCACCAGCTGGCCCACTGCCTCGGGCGGTGCCATAAAGTTCACCACCCGATTGCATTCGGTGCGGCCCATAAGTTCAGAGGCGTCGCGGCGCGAGGGGCCT
>CAMAWQ010000063.1 GCA_945862005.1 Hylemonella gracilis
GACAAAACTGTGGCCGAAATCATGACGCAAATGCAGGCATTTGGTATCACTATCAAGGACTTGCAAGCCGCACAGGGCAAAACACGTGCTGGCAAGGGCCGAGGCAAAGGTCGTCCAGCAGCTGGTAAAAAAGCACCTGCAGCCAAAAAGGGCGCTCGTGCAGGTGTTCCAGTTCAAGCCAAATTCAAAGGGCCTAACGGCGAAACTTGGAGCGGTCGTGGTTTGATGCCCAAGTGGTTGTCTAGCTTGGTAGCAACTGGCCGCACCAAAGAAGAGTTTGCAATTCAGGCTTAAATACCCTTTGAACTTTTAATTTTTCAAATGGGGTGTTTAAAAATGGGGCGTTAAGCCCCATTTTTTTGGCCTGTGTTTATTTGCATGAGTAGGAAAAAGCGGAGCAGACGAAATTGGTAAAGCATTTGGTTTGCGGCACAATCTACAGATGACTTTCACTTCTCAATCACCCTCCACATCTTTCGCCGCATCCTCCCCCTTGTCTGACGCTGTATCCCCACTTGTATCGACCCGAGATAAGGCTGAGATACTCGCTCAGGCCTTGCCCTATATCCGCAAGTTCCACGGCAAAACCATGGTCATCAAGTATGGCGGTAACGCCATGACCGACCCGGCCCTACAAGCTGACTTTGCTGAAGATGTGGTGCTGCTTAAGTTGGTGGGTATCAACCCCGTGGTGGTGCATGGCGGCGGCCCCCAAATTGAAACCGTACTCAACCGCTTGGGTAAAAAGGGCGAGTTTGTTCAGGGTATGCGGGTGACCGATGCCGAAACCATGGAGGTGGTGGAATGGGTATTGGGCGGCGAAGTTCAGCAAGATATTGTCGGTTTGATCAACCAAGCGGGCGGTAAAGCGGTGGGATTAACCGGCCGCGATGGCGGCATGATCCATGCGCGCAAGCTCAAAATGGTGGACAACCAAGACCCCAGCAAAGAGTTGGATGTGGGGCAGGTGGGGGAAATTGAGTCCATTGACCCTTCAGTAGTGCGCGCCTTGCAAGACGACCAGTTCATTCCCGTCATCAGCCCGATTGGTTTTGGCGAACACAACGAGAGCTACAACATCAACGCCGATGTGGTGGCGGGCAAACTGGCTAGTGTGCTTAAGGCAGAAAAACTGCTGTTGCTGACCAATACCACCGGCGTTTTGGATAAATCGGGCACCTTACTCACTGATTTAACCGCGAAGCGTATTGACGAACTGTTTGCCGACGGCACCATTTCCGGCGGCATGCTGCCCAAAATCAGTGGCGCGTTGGACGCCGCTAAAAGCGGCGTGAATGCGGTGCACATCATTGATGGGCGGGTGCCCCATGTGTTGCTGCTGGAAATTCTGACCGAGCAAGCCTTTGGCACCATGATTCGGTCCCAGTAACTCGGCCATCCGATTCCAGCACAGAGCGGTCATCTGTAAGTGCCCACACCACGGGGGCTGTGAGAGAATTCAACAACCAACCAGCCGAGACCCCATGACCGACGCCCCCGCCAGCATGACGCCCCCCCCCGACACCGATTCCACCAGCGACGATGGAGATGCCCAAGAAGGCGCCACCAAAGTTCGCAAGCGCCCTAAGCCTGGTGAGCGGCGCATCCAAATTTTGCAGGCCTTGGCCACCATGCTGGAGCAGCCCGGGTCCGAGCGCATCACCACCGCTGCATTGGCAGCCAAGCTGGAGGTGAGCGAGGCGGCGCTGTACCGCCACTTTGCGAGCAAAGCGCAAATGTTTGAGGGGCTCATCGACTTTATTGAGCAGTCGGTGTTGAGTTTGGCGCAGCAAATTGTGGAGCGCGATTCCGCTGACCCCAAGGCGCAAATTGGCAAGGTTGTGGCCATGATGCTGCAGTTTGCCGAGAAAAACCCAGGCATGACCCGCGTGATGGTGGGCGACGCCTTGGTGTTTGAGCACGAGCGATTGCAAACCCGTATGAACGAGTTTTTTGACAAGATGGAATCCACCCTAAAGCAAAGTCTGCGCGACCACGCCCAAGCCAGCGGCTCGGCCACGCCCAGTGTGGATGCCCAGGTTCAGGCCTCGGTGCTGACGGCCTTTGTGTTGGGGCGCTTGCAGCGTTTTGCCCGGTCTGGCTTTCGCCGTATGCCCACTGAACAGCTGGAATTGAGTTTGGCTCGCCTGATTTGAGACCTGACGCTTCCCACCACGGCGCTCAGCAGCCGTCTGTCCAACCATCCTCAGCCCCTACCCGTTCCGACTGGGCCACCTTAAACCGGCTGTTGCCCTACCTGTTGCCCTACAAATGGCGGTTGTTGGCCGCATTGAGCTTTATGGTGGCGGCCAAAGTGTCCAATGTGGGCGTGCCGCTGCTGCTTAAAGAGCTGGTGGATGCTTTGGCCCTGCCATTGGGCGATCCGCGCGCCCTAGCGGTGGTCCCCTTGGGCTTGTTGCTGGCCTACGGCTTGTTGCGATTGTCTACGTCGTTGTTCACCGAGCTGCGCGAACTTGTCTTTGCCAAGGCCACCCAGGGCGCTGCCCGCACCATTGCCCTGCAAACCTTTGAACACCTGCATGCCCTAAGCCTGCGCTTTCACCTAGAGCGGCAAACCGGCGGCATGACGCGCGACATCGAGCGCGGCGTGCGTGGCATTGAGTCCTTGATTTCGTATTCCCTCTACAGCATCGTGCCCACGCTCATTGAGGTGTTGATGGTCTTGACCATCCTGGCCGTGAAGTTTGACCCCTGGTTTGCGTGGATCACTTTGACGGCATTGGGTGTGTACATCTTGTTTACCGTGAGCGTCACCGAGTGGCGCACCCAGTTTCGGCGTGAAGCCAATGAATTTGACTCTGCAGCTCATACCCGCGCCATCGATTCTTTGCTCAATTACGAAACGGTTAAATACTTCAACAATGAGACTTTTGAAGCCCGCCGTTACGACGAAAGCCTGGACCGCCTGCGCAAAGCGCGCCTCAAGTCTCAAACCACACTCAGCGTGCTCAACACCGGCCAGCAGCTCATCATTGCCGTGGGTCTGGTGGCTATGCTTTGGCGCGCCACTGAAGGCGTGGTGTCGGGCCACATGACCCTGGGCGACTTGGTGATGATCAACGCCTTCATGATTCAGCTCTACATTCCGCTCAATTTTTTGGGTGTTTTGTACCGAGAAATCAAGCAAAGCCTGACCGATCTGGACAAAATGTTCACGCTGATGGAGCGCGAACGCGAGGTGGCCGACGCCCCCAATGCCACCGCCTTGGCCTATGACCCACACGCCGCTGCGGTGGATGTGCGGTTTGACCACGTCAGCTTTGGCTACGATGCCGGCCGCCTGTTGCTGCACGACATCAGTTTTTATATTCCTGCCGGTCAAACCGTGGCCGTGGTGGGGCCGTCTGGAGCGGGCAAATCCACCTTGGCCCGTTTGCTCTACCGGTTTTACGATGTGCAAGGCGGCAGCATTGCATTGGCGGGGCAAGACATTCGTAAGGTCACCCAAGCCAGCTTGCGCCAAGCCATAGGCATCGTGCCGCAAGACACAGTGCTGTTCAACGACACCGTGGATTACAACATTGCGTACGGCCGGCCGGGCAGCTCTCCCCTAGAGGTGCAGGAAGCGGCGCGAGCGGCGCATATTCACGACTTTATTAACGCCGCCCCCAAAGGCTACGAGACCATGGTGGGCGAGCGTGGCCTCAAACTTTCAGGCGGAGAAAAACAGCGTGTGGCCATCGCCCGTACCCTGCTGAAAAACCCGCCGGTCATGATTTTTGATGAGGCCACCTCGGCGCTTGATTCCGCCAATGAACGCGCCATTCAGGCTGAGCTTGAGGCCATTGCCCACAACAAAACCACTTTGGTGATTGCCCACCGGCTCTCCACCGTGGTGCATGCCCACGAGATACTGGTGATGAACGCCGGCCGGATTGAAGAGCGCGGCACCCACGCCCAGCTTCTGGCCTTGGGCGGCACCTACGCCGGCATGTGGGCCTTGCAGCAACAATCGGAACAAGAATAAATTCAAGTCCTAACCTAGCCTAAAACCAGTTCAAAACCAATCCTCCCATGGACACCTTAACTTTAATTCAGCCCGACGACTGGCATGTGCATGTGCGTGACGGCGCGGCCTTAAGCACCGTGGTGCCGCATACCGCGCGCCAGTTTGCGCGTGCGCTCATCATGCCCAATCTCAAGCCGCCCGTGACCACTGCGCAAGCCGCGCTGGCTTACAAGGCGCGTATTTTGGCGGCGGTACCTGCGGGGCTGGCGTTTGAGCCGCTCATGTCGCTCTACCTGACCGACCATTTGCCCCCAGAAGAAATCGCCCGTGCGGCTGAAGCCGGCGTGGTGGCTTGCAAGCTTTACCCTGCAGGAGCTACCACCCACAGCGACGCGGGGGTAACGAATATCCGCAATATCTACCCCACCTTAGAGGCCATGCAACGCCATGGACTGCTGCTTCTGGTGCATGGCGAGGTCACCTCGCCCGATGTCGATTTGTTTGACCGCGAGGCCGTGTTTATTGAAGAGCAGCTGATTCCCCTGCGACGCGATTTTCCGGAACTCAAAATCGTGATGGAGCACATCACCACCCAAGAGGCCGCGCAGTATGTGACTCAAGCTGGTCAGCACACGGCCGCCACCATCACCGCGCACCACCTGCTGTACAACCGCAACGCCATTTTTACGGGCGGTATTCGCCCCCACTATTACTGTTTGCCGGTTTTGAAGCGCGAGGTGCACCGCCAAGCCTTGGTGCAAGCCGCCACCAGCGGCAGCCCGCAATTTTTCTTGGGTACCGACAGCGCACCCCACCCGGCGCACTTAAAAGAACACGCCAGTGGATGCGCCGGTTGCTACACCGCCCATGCCGCTTTAGAGATGTATGCCGAGGTTTTTGACGCCGCTGGCGCTTTGCACCGGCTCGAAGGCTTTGCCAGCCTCCACGGCCCCGATTTTTACGGCCTACCGCGCAATACCAGTACCGTGACCCTAAAGCGCCAAAGCTGGACGCCGCCGCTCAGATTTCCTCTAGGTGAAGCCGAGCTCAAACCCCTGCGCTCGGGCGAAGCGTTGCCGTGGTCCATGGCATAGATTGGTCGGCCCCTTGGCTGGCGCCTTATCAAGCCCTGGGCCAAAAAATAGAGGGCAGCGTCTTGCAGGGTGGTTTGTCGGTACACGAGGCACTCAACCGTGCCCAACACGAACAAGGCCACCCGACACCGGTGCGTTTTGTGCCGCAGTCGGATTTGCCATCCGGCGTGGCTTACGAGCAGTTTATTTTTGACACAGGTTGTGTGCCTACCCGTGACGGTGCACACGACTTTTTCAATGGCCTGTGTTGGCTGCTTTTCCCCAAGCTCAAGCAGCGCCTGAACCACTTGCAGGCGCAGGCTTTGGCCGTGCAGCCCAGCAACCTAACCCGAGGGCCGGTGCGCGACGCCCTTACTTTGGTGGATGAAAACGCCGCGTGGCTGAGGGCGCCGCAAGTGCTTTGGGCTGCTTTGCTGGCTAAAGACTGGGGACGAGTTTGGGAGCTCTGGCACCAGCATCAAGCCGAGGTGGGCTTGTGGTTGTTTGGCCACGCCTTGCTGGAAAAGTTAATGGTTCCACGAAAGTCCATCACCGCCCATTTGATTTGGATTCCGCCAGAAGCTCCCATGTCTTGGTGTGCTGCCGGGCCGACCAGCCCAGCAGACTTTGCGGCCAGCGACCACTGGTGCACTCACTCGTTAAGTGCCGAATGGCTCGCAGCCAAGCCGTTTGCGCACTTGCCCGTCTTGGGTGTGCCCGGCTGGTGGTCTGCCAATACTGCCCCTGGTTTTTACAACGACCCTGACGTGTTTCGGCCACCTAGGTCCTTCGCCGGCCCCTGAAACTCAAACTTGCACAGTTTGTGGGGGTATGGCGCGCAAAGTTGGAATTTAAGACCCCAGTCCTTACCATCTGAGCATCATTCCTAAAGGAGCCTTTGATGAACCGCATAGTCTTGTTTGTGCTGACCAACTTGGCCATGGTGCTGGTACTGGGCGTGGTGTCTTCGCTGCTCGGAGTGGACAAGTTTTTAACCGCCAACGGCCTGAATTTGGGCGCCCTCTTGGGGTTTGCCTTGGTCATGGGGTTTGGCGGATCTTTTATTTCGCTCCTTATCAGCAAGCCCATTGCCAAATGGAGCGCTGGTGTTCAGTTGATTGGGCAACCCCAATCTGCTGACGAGCAATGGCTGCTGGATACGGTGCGCAAATTTGCCAACCAAGCCCAAATTGGCATGCCCGAGGTGGGCATTTTTGAAGGGGAGCCCAACGCCTTTGCTACGGGGGCGTTTAAAAACTCTGCTTTGGTGGCGGTGAGCACCGGTTTGTTGCAGGGTATGACGCGCGAAGAGGTAGAGGCCGTTATTGGCCATGAAGTGGCCCACATTGCCAATGGCGATATGGTCACCATGGCCCTAATCCAAGGCGTGATGAACACTTTTGTGGTTTTCATCAGCCGGGTGGTGGGCTATGCGGTGGACAGCTTTTTGCGCCGCAACGACGAAGAAAACACCGGCCCAGGCATCGGCTACTTTGTCACCACCATCGTCATGGATATCGTGCTGGGTTTTCTGGCCGCTATCGTTGTGGCGTGGTTCAGCCGCCAGCGCGAGTTCCGCGCCGATGCAGGTGCCGCGCAGTTGATGGGCCACAAGCAACCCATGATCAACGCCTTGGCCCGATTGGGTGGCATGCAGGCGGGCGAACTGCCCAAAAGTATGGCAGCCATGGGTATTGCGGGGGGCATTGGCCAGTTGTTTTCTACCCACCCGCCGCTTGAAGAACGCATTGCGGCGCTGCAAAACAACGCGTAGCCTAAAGAACTGGAGAGTGAGCTCTGGTGGGTGCGCCCTGCATTCCACTTAGCATAACATCCAGCGCCAAAGCCTCGGCCACTTTAATGCCGTCCACCCCTGCTGACAAAATACCGCCCGCATAACCGGCGCCTTCTCCAGCTGGGAAGAGGCCCCGAACATTCAAGCTCTGGCAGTCATCCCCACGGGGGATGCGTAGGGGGGACGACGTGCGGGTTTCCACGCCGGTAAGCACCGCATCGGGCAGATCAAAACCTTTGATTTTTTTACCCCACACTGGCAAGGCTTCTCGCAGGGCCTCAATAGCGTAGGTGGGCAAAGCCGATTCAAGAGAGCCCAGCTTTACCCCGGGCTTGTAAGAAGGCAACACGCTGCCCAAAGCCTGCGACGCTTGGCCCTTGATGAAGTCCCCCACCAATTGGCCCGGCGCCTTGTAGGTGCCGCCCCCCAGTTGGTAGGCCCCAGACTCCAACCGACGCTGCAACACAATGCCCGAGAGGGGATGAAACTGCCCTTGGCCCTCCAGTTGCGTGGCTTCTTGCGCGTAAAGTGCGCCATCGGCCCCGCCAAAGGCTGCCTGCCAATGTTCTAAAGTGAGCCGGCTGAAGTCCGTCGGGTCTATGCCCACCACCACGCCGGCGTTGGCATTGCGCTCGTTGCGAGAGTACTGGCTCATGCCGTTGGTCACCACCCGTCCGGCCTCGCTGGTGGCGGCCACCACCGTGCCGCCTGGGCACATGCAAAAACTGTAGGCCGTGCGGCCGTTTTGGGCGTGGTGCACCAGCTTGTAATCGGCAGCACCCAGCAAGGCATGGCCGGCATGCCGCCCCCAGCGGGCCCGGTCGATCAAGCCTTGCGGGTGTTCAATGCGAAACCCCACAGAAAAAGGTTTGGCTTCCATGGCCACACGTCTTGCCCAAAGCATCGCAAACGTGTCGCGCGAGCTGTGGCCCAGCGCCATCACCACGTGGCGCGCAGGCAGTTCGTAGGTTTCGCCCGTTGCTTGGTTCAGCACGCTTAAGCCTTGCATACGCCAGCCCTGCACACCTAAGCGATTGGGCGAATCCTCTTGCAGCAACACATCCACCACACGCTGCTCAAAGCGAATTTCACCGCCCAGCGCCACAATGTGCTCGCGCATGTGCTCCACCACCTTGACCAGTTTGAAGGTCCCAATGTGCGGATGCGCCTCAAACAAAATATCTGCTGGCGCGCCAGCTTTTACGAACTCTTGCATCACCTTTCTGCCCAAATGCCGTGGGTCTTTGATTTGGCTGTAAAGCTTGCCATCTGAAAAGGTGCCCGCACCCCCTTCGCCAAACTGCACGTTCGATTCAGGCTGCAGCACCTGCTTGCGCCATAGTCCCCAGGTGTCTTGGGTGCGTTGGCGCACCGATTTGCCGCGCTCCAGCACGATGGGCCGCAAGCCCATTTGTGCCAACAGCAGCGCTGCAAAAATGCCGCAGGGTCCAAAGCCCACCACCACAGGCCGCTCTTCATTGGGCAGTGTGTTGGGCAACCGGTAAGTAGTGTCAGGCGAAGCCCCAATATGGGGGTGTTTTGCAAACTGCTTCAGCAGAGCCGCTTCTTGCTCGGGCTGCGTCAAGGTCAGGTCGACGATGTACGCCGCCATCAAGTCGACTTTGCGCGCGTCAAAACTGCGTTTGAACACCTGAAGTTGCGCAATCTGTTCCGGGGCTATGTCCAGCGCCTGGGCGCTGAGTTGCGTCAGTGCGGCTAACGGGTGGGCCACCGGCAGCCGGTCTAGGTCGGTTTCAGCCGGAGCGTCGGTGGCGCGGCGCGCATCCACTGGCAGCGTCGACAGAGGCAGCTTCAGTTCGGTGATGCGAATCATGCCGTGGGCAAAAACCCCTCCACTGAGAAATAACGCTCACCAGTGTCGTAATTAAAGCCCAACACGCGGGCGTTGGGCGGCAGGTCGGGCAGCTTTTGTGCAATGGCGGCCAAGGTGGCGCCTGAAGAAATGCCCACCAACATGCCCTCCTCGCGGGCACTGCGCCGCGCCATTTCGCGGGCGGCTTCAGCTTCCACGGTGATGATGCCATCGAGCAGGCTGGTGTCTAGGTTCAGGGGCACAAAGCCTGCGCCAATGCCTTGTATAGGGTGAGGGGCGGGCGCACCACCTGAAATGACGGGAGAGGCCGAGGGTTCCACTGCAAACACTTTAAGCTTTGGCCACTTGGTCTTGAGCACGCGGGCGCAGCCGGTCAAGTGGCCGCCAGTGCCTACGCCGGTGATCAGCGCGTCCAGCCCTTCAGGAAAGTCCTGCAAAATTTCTAGTGCGGTGGTGTGCACATGAGCTTGAATGTTGGCGGGATTTTCAAACTGCTGGGGCATCCACGCGTTGGGTGTGGCGGCCAGCAATTCTTGTGCACGGGCGATGGCACCTTTCATACCTTTTTCGCGGGGTGTTAGATCAAAGCTTGCGCCATAGGCCAGCATCAGGCGGCGGCGCTCGATGGACATGCTGTCGGGCATGACCAAAATCAGCTTGTAGCCCTTCACAGCCGCCACCATGGCCAAACCCACACCCGTGTTGCCCGAAGTGGGTTCAATAATGGTGCTGCCGGCGCGAAGCAGGCCTTTGGCTTCAGCGTCTTGCACCATAGCCAGTGCGATGCGGTCTTTGATGGATCCGCCGGGGTTGCTGCGCTCGGACTTGATCCACACCTGATGAACGCCAAACAAGCGGTTGATGCGCACGTGAGGAGTGTTCCCTATGGTTTCGAGAATGTCTTGGGCAATCATGGGTGCTCCTCAGGATAAGTGGAAAACAGTGATTTCGAGATAATGCCACGGTGAAGCCTGCCAGACCGTCGCTGGTGCATGTCCCGAAAGGGCGCATTGGAGGAAGGTCCGGACTGCATAGGGCGGCGTAGCAGCTAACGGCTGTCCACCGTGAGGTGAGGATCAGAGCAACAGAGACGAGCCAATTCAGTTTGGGTGAAACGGGCAATCTCTACGCGCAGCAATACCAAGTAGGCACACGTTGATCTGGCTCCGGAGAGTGTGCGGG
>CAMAWQ010000064.1 GCA_945862005.1 Hylemonella gracilis
TTTATGGCGAACGATTATCTTTTTACCTCTGAATCCGTATCCGACGGTCACCCCGACAAGGTGGCCGACCAAATTTCAGACGCAATTCTGGACGCAATTTTCAAGCAAGACCCACGCAGCCGCGTGGCCGCCGAGACGCTGACCAACACCGGTCTGGTGGTCTTGGCCGGTGAAATCACCACCAACGCGCATGTGGACTACATCCAAGTGGCGCGCGACACCATCAAGCGCATCGGTTACGACAACACCGAATACGGCATTGATTACAAAGGCTGCGCAGTGCTGGTGGCCTATGACAAGCAAAGCAACGACATTGCCCAAGGCGTGGACCACGCGTCCGACGACCACCTCAACATTGGCGCGGGCGACCAGGGCCTGATGTTTGGCTACGCCTGCGACGAAACGCCCGAGCTCATGCCCGCGCCTATCCATTACGCCCACCGCCTGGTGGAGCGCCAGGCCCAGCTGCGCAAGGATGGCCGCTTACCGTTTTTGCGCCCCGACGCCAAGAGCCAAATCACCCTTCGCTATGTGGACGGCAAGCCCCACAGCATTGACACCGTGGTGCTGTCCACCCAACACAGCCCCGACCAAAGCGAAACCTCCACCAAGCTCAAAGACAGCTTTTACGAGGCCATTCGCGAAGAGCTCATCAAACCCGTACTGCCCAAGCATTGGCTCACCTCCGACACCAAGTACCTCATCAACCCCACCGGTCGCTTTGTGATTGGCGGCCCCCAGGGCGACTGTGGCTTGACCGGCCGTAAAATTATTGTGGACACCTACGGTGGCGCCTGCCCCCACGGTGGCGGCGCTTTCAGCGGCAAAGACCCGTCTAAAGTTGACCGCTCGGCCGCCTATGCTGCGCGTTATGTCGCCAAAAACGTGGTGGCCGCTGGTTTGGCCAGCAAGTGCCAAATTCAGGTGGCCTACGCCATTGGCGTGGCCAAGCCCATGAACATCACCATCAACACCCACGGCACCGGTGTGGTGTCTGATGAGCGCATTGCCCAATTGGTGGGCGAGCACTTTGACCTCCGCCCCAAAGGCATCATTCAAATGCTGGACTTGTTGCGCCCCATTTACGAAAAGAGTGCCGCCTATGGCCATTTTGGTCGTGAAGAACCCGAGTTCACCTGGGAGCGAACCGACAAGGCTCAAGCCCTGCGTGATGCTGCGGGCCTCAAATAAGCCCTGAGCAAAGGTACCCCGCCCCGAATGAAACTGCAAACACAACGCTGGATTGACCGCTGGGTGGGTCAGTGTTTGTGTGGGCTGGTTTCGCTATGGGCGCGGGTCTGGCGATTTTTTAAGGGCTCAGCCCTTGAAGACACAAACTCGCAACACCAGCCCCAACATGTGCTTGTAATCATGCTGTCCGAAATGGGCAGCATCGTGCTGGCGGGCCCCATGTTTGCGGCACTTCGCGCGCGTTTTCCGCACGCTACTCTGCATATGCTGCAGCTGAAAAAAAACCAAGAGGTGTCCAAACTGCTGGGCATTACAGACACCGCTTACCTGCACACCTTAGACGACAGTTCGGCCTTTAGTCTTGTAAGCGACATTGTGCGGGTGTGCTGGCGCATGCGCCAGTTGCCACTGGACGTGGTAGTGGACTGCGAACTGTTTTCGCGCATCAGCAGCTTGTTGTCTTACTTCTCCGGTGCACCGCGGCGAGCTGGCTTTACCCCGCACCCCATGGAGGGCCTGTACCGCGGCAGCTACATCAACTGCGCCATTCCGTACAACCCTTACCAACACATCAGCTTGCAGTTTTTGTCTTTGGTGGATGCCTTGGGTTCAGATTCAGGTGCCCATTCAGGTTCAGCCATGCACCCCATGCCCTTGAACAAGACCGCGCCCATTCGCCCGCTCCCCAATCAAACGCATTTGTCGGTGTCGTTTACAGATAAGGAGCTGCAAACCTACCAAGCCCAGCTCTTGCAAGACCACCCCAGTTTGCAAGGCCGCTCCGTGGTGCTCATGTACCCCGGCGGCGGCATCTTGCCCGAGCGGGCTTGGCCGCAAGCGCATTACGCCCAAGTGGCGCAAGGCTTGTGTGCCGCCGGTTTTGCGGTCGGCCTGATTGGCCTGCGCGAAGACGCTGAGCTGGCCGCCCAATTGCAGCAAGCCACCGGCAGCCTCTTGTGCGTCAACCTGACCGGCTACACCCGCAGCATTCGCGAGCTGTTGATGCTGTTTCACAACTGCCAATTGCTCATCACCAACGACGGTGGGCCTGGTCACTTTGCGAGTCTCACGCCCATTAAGGTGCGCGTGTTTTTTGGGCCCGAAACCGGCCGTCTGTACGGCCCACTGCCCGGACTTCGGGGCGCGCAAGCCAAAATTTTTGAGTCAGGCTTGGCCTGCTCGCCTTGCCTGTCTGCCTACAACCACCGCAACACCTTTTGCGATGGCGACAACCAATGCCTCAAGCGCATTGCGGCCGATGTGGTGCTAGCCGATGCCCTGGACACGTTGAACACGCCCCATTCCCCCACCCATTCAAACTGACTGTGCCAAGCCCTTTGCCCTTGCTGCTGCAAAACCTGCCCGAACAACTACAAAAACTGCTGTTGTGGCTGATGGGGTTTCGCTACATCAAGTTTGGGCTGGTCGGGGCCAGCGGCACCTTGGTCAATATGGCGGTGCTGTATGCGGCTCAAGAATGGATGTTCAACGCCATCACAGAGCCCCGGGACCGTCTGTACGCCTCGTTGGCGCTGGCTATTGCGGTGGCCACGCTCAACAACTTCACCTGGAACCGGCTGTGGACTTGGGCCGACCGCAAGCGCGCTTTGGCTGAAGCCCTGCCCGTGCCCGGTGTAGGCCGCAAGCGGCAAATCTTGCAGCAACTGGGGCAGTACGCACTGGCCTCTTGGGCGGGTATTGGCTTGCAATATGGCCTCACGCTGTGGCTGGCGCACTATGTGCACTATCTGATTGCCAATGTGTGCGCTATTGTGGTGGCCAGCATCAGCAACTTTCTAGCCAATGACCGCTGGACTTTCAGATCCAAAACCCGCTAGCGCCCCAGCCAGCGCTGCCGCCAAGGCCTTGACGGCCCGTGGGCAAGGCGTGCTGATTTCTTTGTCTGCCTGCTTATTAGCTTACGCCTTATGCTACTGGGCAGGCCTGGGGGGGCAATACGTGCCCACCAATGGTGACGAAATGGTCTATGCCCACATTGCGCGGCTGACCCTGGAGTCGGACCAATGGCTGCCCTTGGTGTCCGACCTGGGCGCCATGCGCAACACCAAACCGCCTTTGTTGTTTTGGCAAGCCATGGCGGCTGGGAGCGCTGAAGGAAACTGGACGCTTTGGCACCTGCGCTTACCCAGCCTGGTCTACACCCTAGTCACTGCTGCAGGCATTGCAGTAACGCTCAAAGCCGTCACTCGCCAGTGGGCTACGGGCCTCTTGGCAGCTTGCATTTACTTGGCGTTTTTAAGCACGTTTCGCTATGGCCGCCCTTACCTGACCAGCGCGCCCGAAACCTTTTGGCTCAGCCTGCCCCTATTCGCCTTGTTGTGGACCCACCGAGTTCAAAACCTCAGTCAGTACCTGCCACGCTTACAAGGCTGGTGGGTCTACACGCTGCTGGGTTTGGCGTTGGGGCTAGGCCTGGCTTACAAATCGTTTGCCTTGATCGCACCCGTGGCAGCGGCCTGGTGGCTGGCGGGTATGGCCTTGGCAGGGACCCCTCAAGTTTTATGGGCCCTGCGTTTCACGCTCAGGGTGGGCTTGAGTGCGGTGTTGGCCTTAGGCGTGTTTGGCTTGTGGTTTGTACTGGATCCCGACCCCCAAGCGGTGTGGAATGAATTTATCGTGGGCGAAAACGCCAGTAAGTTTTCAGATGCTAAAGGCTATTGGGTTGAAGCCTTGTCTTTGGGGGGCTCGAGCATGTGGTCGCAATTGCTGGCCTACCCCTTTAATGCAGGCTTGCTGAGCATGGTGGTGGTAGGCGCAGCGTTTTTGGGGCTGCGGCAAGTGCTTCGTCGGAGTGCTTCGGTTTCTGGCGGTCCCAGCACGGGGGACTCAGTGTTGCCAAATATGCTGCTAAAAGTGCTACTGGTTTGGTTGGCAGTGTGGTTGGCGGTGTTTATGGTGCCCAGCCAGCGCACGGCGCGCTATGTCATTCCTGCCATGCCCGCATTGGCCATCCTGTTGGCCCTGTATTGGCCGCACATTGCGAGAGGCTGGTTTGTGCCGGGGCTGTGGCTTGGCGTCTTGGGCGCGGTGCCTTTAGGGGTGGTGGCGTGGTCGGGTTTTGGCTTGGGGCTATACAGCCCCATCGACTTGGCGCTGGTGTGGGCTATGTGCGCAGCGCTTCTCGGCTTGGCCCTTTGGGGCACCCTGCGCTCACCCCACACCCGTGCTGCGCTGCTGCTCTCGCCGTTGTGCCTGTACTTGGGCTACCACTTTTGCGCCGCGCCTATGGATGGCCCAGTGGGCACGTATGCAAGCCTGACCTCCCGCCAGGTTCAAAGCTTGATCTCCGCAACTCGGCCACTCTCGACAGAGCTGCCCGCGCCGTCCGCGCCGCCTGCACCACCCTTAACCCATTTGAAGCTGGCCGTGCCCAGCAATTTCAATGGCCAGTTTGAGCGGTATGAATTTTTGTTGGCGCCTCAGTTTCCCGGCGTTGCCTTGACCTGGAAGCCCTATGAAAGCGGTCACCCAAAGACTGATTTGAACCACCTGCTGCAAACTTCAGATGCTGTGGTGTGGGTGAACGCTTTAGCAGGTGATGCCGCAACTGCTAGAGCGCAAGCCGCGCCGCCGTGCCTGCCCAATTGCCAAGTGCTGGCGCAGCGCTGGATCTGGAAAAGCCGCCATCAAGCCGGAGACATCACCTGGCGCAACCTATTGCGGCCGGAAGAATGGCTGTTAAAGCAAGAGTGGATGCTGACCCGAGCTTCTAATTAAAACCAACTTTAACTACCTTGAAAACCAACGCCGAAACAGCCACACATGGAGGTAGATCCACAAAAAAGGGTCCATCAGCGCGTCCCACACATTACCTGTTGGCAAGCGGGTGAGCACATACACCGTCATGAGGAACAAACATGCCCATTTAACGGATGGGTTAGTCGAGACCCCACTGAACCCCCATGCGCAGCACCAAGCCACACACAAGCCCAAAGCCACCGCCAATGGGCTAAACCCCCAAGCGAATACCTGCAGGTGCAGCAGGTTGAGGGTGTCGAGCAGCAGCAACCACCCAAGTGCGATGCCGCACAAGACTAGGCCCAGCAAGGCTGCTGGAACCTGCCTGCCATTTAGCCCCCAATTGGAAAAGGTCTGACTTTGCGCAGAAAACATAAGCTTGGGGCGCACACCCTGAGCCACATAAGCGGCACACAAGACTGTGGTGAGCAAAGACGGGGCCTGAAACGCCAGCCCCAGCCAGTGGCTGGCAGACCAAGGGGCGGGCAAAAGCGCCCAAATACCCAGGGCCCATGGCCATAAGGTCATAACCCAGCGCCCCGTAACTTGCCGAGCGCCTTTGCTAGCGGTCGTCCGACTGCCTTTTAACCAGCGGACCAAGGCCAAACCCATCGACAACAGCACTAAAGCCCATGACACGCTGAGGTAAGTTTTACTCAGCAGAGACTCAGGCAGCCAAGGGTTTTCTTGGGAAATGACCATGGGCCATATGTGCATCAACTCCATGGTCATGGCGCCTTAATTTCCTTAACCAACAACCGCTGCCAAGCTATCGCTTGGCGCTTGTAGGTGTAGCTCACCCATAGGTGCTGGTCTTGCCACACCACAGACGGGTATGAAAACTCATCGGCTACACCGCCCTTTTCATCGCCCTTTTCACTGCCCTTAACTAAAGTCAATATCTCTTGCCACTGCAGGCCGTCAGCCGACACACTCAAATCCAGCTCATGACGCCCCTGAGACTGTGGGTTGTGCACCAGCACATGCTGCGTTGCCGAAAGCGACAAGCCAGCCAAAGAGTTGTCGGCGTTGTGCAGGCTGAGCATGGGCAAGTCGGTCCAGCTGCGGCCTGCATCTTGGGTTTGGCTGGCCTGCACACGGCCGAAGCTGCTGCTGTCGCGCATCAGGGCCAGCCACTGAGTGGGGCTTTGCATGAGCAACGTAGGCTGGAGCACTTTCCGCTCTTGCGACATGCGCACCATGCCTCTAAAACTTCCCAGCGCGTCAAAACGCAAGGCCACTGGGTATTTGCTGGATAACTCAAAGTACACCGGCAGCACCATGCCGCCATCGGCCAAGACCAAGGGCATAGCGCGCACCAGGTGACTGATGTTCCAGCCCCAAGCCAGGGGTAAGACCCGCAGGGGCTCAAACTCCACCTCGTTTAACAACTCTGAATCCACTGGCGCTTTGCTTTGTAGATGCAGCACCCGGCCTGCAGCCCACCCGCCTAAGCCTGTCGCCACCACAAACAAGTGCACGCGGCCTGAGGCATCGCGCCAGGGCACGGGGTTGCCCAGGCGACGTTTGGCAAAGCCAAGTGAGATGCCCGTGGACTCGCGGTTGACCACCCAACGGCTGGGCGTCCAAGCTTGGCTGGCTCGGTCAAAAGCCGAAGCAGCCACCTGCACATCGGGCGCGCTTTCGCGCGTTCCGGCAAACCAAAACGCCCACATCGCCTGCGAATGTTGGCTGGGCATGGGCAACAAATTGCTGGCGTGGGCAGCAGGGGTGTTGTCGGGCATGGGGATCAAGCCCGAGGCCTCTAAGGTGAAGTGCTGGGCCGTTTGAGTTAACGGGGCATGCGTTGAGTGTTGAGCCCAAACACCTTGCGCCTCAGGCTGTAGGGCGGGCCGACCGTCGATATCTAAGGCCAGCAATGCGGCCACAAGGACTAACCCCAAGACGCCCACAAAGCCCAAGCCCCCTGCCGCACTGAACCACCGATTCAAACCTGCACTCCCAAATCTACTAATGGATTAACTGCTCATTAACTGCACTCAAGTTTAGGGCCAGAAAAGCCTTGGCACTAACTTTTTGCTGCGCACTGAAAGCCCTAGCTGCCAGCACTTACACTGGAAGGCTATATGAATTTTTTACGACAAGTTGTGCATATTGCCCGCTACGAGCTGGGCTTTGTGTTTAGGTTTCCCAAAATGCTGATCGCCAGCCTTGCGGTCACCCTAATCCCTGCGCTGTTCACCATTTTGTACCTCTCCAGCGTGTGGGACCCGGCCTCCAACTCGCGAGCGCTGCCAGTGGGCTTGGTGAATTTGGACCAAGACGTCACCTACCGCAACGACGTGTTCAATTTAGGACGCGATGTGGTGGCCGAACTCAAAGAGCGTGAGCAATTTGGATTTATCAACCTGGCTGACGAAGTCACCGCGCGCGATCAAGTGCGCCGGGGGCAGTTGGCGTTTGCACTCATCATTCCGCCCGATTTCAGCTCCAACGCGCTGCCGGGTGCCGCACCCGGCGCGGGTAAGTTGGTGGTGTTCACGTCGGCCGGTAACAGCTACGAGAGCGCCAGCTTGGCGCGCCAGTTTGACCGAGAGCTGTCTCAGCAAGTCAACGAAAAACTCAACGAGCGCCGCTGGGCCTTGGTGCTGACGGAGGCCGCGGGCTCCCAAGACCGGCTCACGCAACTTCGCACAGGTATGGAACGGCTGCGCGATGGGGCGCTGGAGCTGAGTGAGGGCAGTCAGGTCAACGCCAAAGCCACCGAGCAACTGCAGCAGGGCAGCCAAAAATTGCAAAAAGGCGTGGACCAATCGACCGAAGGTTTCAAAAAACTGGGCGATGCAGTTCGCCAGATGGAGGCACAACTCCCCGCGGTTGACGACCTGCGCAGCCTCAACCGCGGCGCGGCTGCCCTTGCTCAGGGCCATAACGACTTTCAAAAGAGCCTGATTCAGCTTCGGCAAGGCCAACAGCAGCTTTTAGATGGCGTGATGGGCTACAAAAATGAGGCCGCCGCCAGCTTTATGACGCCCACTCGCTTGAGCGACGGACTTGACGAATTGGCGACAGGCATGACTCAGCTGGACCAAGGTTTGGCCGCATCGCTGGAAGCCCATCAAAAACTCAGCCAGGGGGCCACCCAGGTTTCTAGCGGGGTGACCACCTTGGTGTTTGGCATACGTGACTACCGGGCTGGTATGCGCAGCTTGGTCTCGCGCCTGCCGGACGAACCAATGTTGGATCAACTGTCACTTGGTGCACATGAAGTTTCAAAAGGCAGCGAGCGCCTGCAACAAGGCGCCGAAGCCTTATGGGCAGGTCAAAAAAGACTGGCCCTGGGCATGGAGTTGCTGGTGAGCGTGTTGCCCGAATCCCCCATGACGCATTTGGGCGATAGCCCGCGCGGGCTGGCGCATTCCGTGGATTTGGTGTTGGAAGTTGAGGCGCCCGTGCTCAACCACGGCAGTGGTTTTGCGCCCAACATCATTCCAGCTGCGTTGTGGCTGGGAGCAGGAATTGCGGCGTTCTTGATCCATGTGCGCTTGCAGCCGCGCCAAGCGCAGGTGTTTCACCCTGTGGCCCAGCTGATGGGTAAAGTCATTTTTCCGGCCCTGATTGTGTTGGTGCAAGCGGCTTTGGTGCTGATCACGGTGGTGTGGGTGCTGGGCATTCCGGTCGTGCACTTGGGTGGCTTAAGCTTGATGTTGGCCCTATCGGCCCTGGGCTTCATGCTGATCGTGATTGGATTGGTGCGCGCCATTGGAGATGCCGGCAAGGCCTTGTCTATGGTGCTGCTCACCCTGCAAACCTCGGCCTCTGGCGGTTTGCTACCGGTGGAGTTGAGCGGCAGTTTGTATGAGTGGGTCAGCCCATGGTTGCCCATGACTTGGGTGGTCAAAGGCATTAAAGCCAGCATGTTTGGCGCTTTCAACCACGAATGGGGCACACCGTTGCTCTTGATTTGCGCCTGCGGCGCATTGGCCTTGGTAGTGTCGGCCTACATTGGACGCTGGCGGTACATGGAAAGCTCTTCCATGCGCAGGCCCGCCATTAATTTCTAAACACTTGAGCACCCAGCTCTTGAAAAACACCTAAAGTGCCTTAAGATTAGCACTCGCAGGAGATGAGTGCTAACACTTTGTGGCAGTCCATCCCCGCGTTATGAAGTTAATGAGCACCAACTTTGGTGCAATGTTTTTTAAACAGTTGTTTCTTATTGAAGGAGAGTCTGATGAAACTGCGCCCTCTGGCCGACCGCGTGATTGTGAAACGCGTGGAAAACGAAACCAAAACCGCCTCTGGCATCGTCATTCCTGACAGCGCGGCTGAAAAGCCCGATCAAGGTGAAGTGCTGGCTGTAGGTC
>CAMAWQ010000065.1 GCA_945862005.1 Hylemonella gracilis
TGAGCTGGGGTTCTTGCGTTTGCAAGGCTCGCCCCTTAGTAGCGGTAGGTGTCTTTCTTGAAAGGTCCTGCCTTGCTCACGCCAATGTAGGCGGCTTGCTCTTCGGTCAGTTCGGTCAGTTCAGCGCCCACCTTTTTCAAGTGCAAGCGGGCCACTTTTTCGTCCAAATGCTTGGGCAACAAGTACACCTGACCTGCTTTGTAGTCCTTGGGCTTGGTAAACAACTCGATCTGGGCAATGGTCTGGTTGGCAAAGCTTGAAGACATCACAAAGCTGGGGTGGCCCGTGCCGCAACCCAAATTCACCAAACGCCCCTGAGCCAACAGAATGATGCGCTTGGAAGGCTTTTTGCCCTTAGCGGGGAAGATCACGTGGTCCACTTGGGGCTTGATTTCTTCCCACTTCAGCTTTTCCAGGGAAGCGACGTCGATTTCATTGTCAAAGTGGCCGATGTTGCACACGATGGCCTGGTCTTTCATGGCGTCCATGTGCTTGTAGGTGATCACGTTTTTGTTGCCGGTGGCAGACACAAAAATGTCGGCCTTGTCGGCAGCGTATTCCATGGTCACCACTTTGTAGCCTTCCATGGCGGCTTGCAAGGCGTTGATGGGGTCAATCTCTGTCACCCACACCTGGGCGCTCAGGGCGCGCAAAGCTTGGGCGGAACCCTTACCCACGTCACCGTAACCTGCCACCACGGCCACTTTGCCGGCAATCATCACGTCTGTGGCGCGCTTGATAGCATCCACCAACGATTCGCGGCAGCCGTACAGGTTGTCGAACTTGGTCTTGGTAACTGAGTCGTTCACGTTGATGGCGCGGAAGGCCAAAGTGCCTTTTTCAGACATTTCGTTCAAACGCAGAACGCCAGTGGTGGTTTCTTCGGTCACGCCGATGATGTTTTTCAGGCGGCGGCTGTACCAGGTAGGGTCCAGCTTGAGCTGGGCCTTGATGGCTTTGAACAAGCAAATTTCTTCTTCGCTACCCGGCTTGGAAAGCACTTTGATGTCTTTTTCAGCCTTGGCACCCAAGTGCATCAGCAAAGTAGCGTCGCCGCCGTCATCCAAAATCATGTTGGGGCCTTCGGTTTTGGAACCCTTGGAGCCAAATTCAAAAATGCGGTGGGTGTACTCCCAGTAGTCATCCAAAGACTCGCCTTTGTAGGCAAACACCGGCGTACCCTGCGCCACCAAAGCGGCCGCAGCATGGTCTTGAGTCGAGAAAATATTGCAAGAGGCCCAACGCACATCCGCACCCAAGGACTGCAAGGTCTCCACCAACACTGCGGTTTGGATGGTCATGTGCAAAGAGCCTGTGATGCGAGCACCTTTGAGAGGCTGCGCTTTGGCAAACTCTTCGCGGATGGCCATCAAACCGGGCATTTCGGTTTCAGCAATGGTAATTTCTTTACGGCCCCACTGAGCCAAGCTCAGATCGGCAATTTTGTAGTCTTCAAACTTAGGAACAGGTTTCAATGCGCTCATGGCTCACTCCAAATAAAAAATCTGAATGCCACTGAACTGAAAAGAGGAGGCGCCGAGAAATGACAACTCACCTCACAGATCAGTGGGTGAGCGTCGTTGGGCGGATGAACGATTCCGAGCCTCATTCACTTGTGTGTGAACTGCAACGCTCCTCGGAAGTCATAATTCTAAGCTTTGCGCAAGGTCGGGGTGTTCCATCCCGTGCATAACCCCGAATTCATGTCCTTTACATCCGAAACCCATCGCCGGCGCACCTTTGCCATCATTTCTCACCCGGACGCTGGCAAAACCACCCTGACCGAAAAGCTTTTGCTGTTTTCAGGAGCCATTCAAATTGCGGGCTCTGTCAAGGCGCGCAAGGCCAGCCGCCACGCCACCAGCGACTGGATGGAAATTGAAAAGCAGCGCGGCATTTCGGTGGCGTCGTCGGTGATGCAAATGCAATACCGCGACCACGTCATCAACCTGCTCGACACCCCGGGCCACAAAGACTTTTCTGAAGACACCTACCGTGTGCTCACCGCCGTGGATTCGGCCCTGATGGTGATTGACGCGGCCAACGGCGTGGAAAGCCAAACCCGCCGCCTCATTGAGGTGTGCCGCCAGCGCAACACGCCCATCATCACTTTTGTGAACAAAATGGATCGCGAAGTGCGCGACCCGCTCGATATTTTGGACGAGGTCGAGCGCGAACTGGGCATGCCCTGCGTGCCCATGACCTGGCCGGTGGGGCAAGGCAAGAGCTTTGGCGGTATTTTGAATTTGCGCACCCACGCCATGACGGTGTTTGAGTCGGGCAGCGAGCGCCGCCCGCAAGACTTTGACACCATCCCACTAAGCCACACGGCCGACTTGCAGCAACGCTTTGGCAGCGACTTTGACACCGCCATGGAGAGCATGGAGCTGGCCACCGGCGCCTCCCCCAGTTTTGACACCCAAGCCTTTTTAGCCGCCCAGCAAACCCCCGTGTTTTTTGGCTCTGGGGTGAACAACTTTGGGGTCATGGAAGTGCTGGACGCGCTGGTGGACATGGCCCCCTCGCCCCGCTCTAGAGTGAGCTCGCTCATGGTCCAAAAGCAGCTGGCCACCCAAGAGGTGCAACCCGATGCCTCTGCGTTTTCGGGGGTGGTGTTCAAGGTGCAAGCCAATATGGACCCCTCGCACCGCGACCGTATTGCCTTTGTGCGGGTGTGCTCGGGGCGCTACAACCCGGGCATGAAGCTCAAGGTGCAACGCACCGCTAAAGAGTTGCGCCCCACCTCGGTGGTGACCTTTATGAGCCAGCGGCGCGAAGCTGTAGACGAGGCCTATGCTGGAGACATAGTGGGCTTTACCACCCACGGCGGCGTTCAGTTGGGCGACACCATCACCGACGGCAGTGTGAACCTGCAGTTCACCGGTTTGCCGTTTTTTGCCCCCGAGCTGTTCATGACCGTGGTACTTAAAAACCCGCTGCGCACCAAACAGCTCCAACAAGGCCTGGCCCAACTGGGGGAAGAAGGCGCCATTCAGGTGTTCAAGCCCGAGACCGGCGGCAACATGCTGCTGGGTGCCATCGGCCAACTGCAGTTTGAAGTGGTGCAACATCGCCTCAAAGGCGAATACGACTGCGACGTGCGCATGGAAGGCTGCCAGTACACCGGCGCCCGCTGGATCACCGCCGACACCCCCGCTGAGCTCAAAACCTTTGCAGACGCTTACCCTATGCGCATGGCCCGCGACGCGGCGGACACCCTGGCCTACCTGTGCACCAGCCCCTACGACGTGCGGTTGGCCCAAGAACGCTTTCCCAAAATCCACTTTCACCCTCTGCGCGAACATGCAGGGCTGGCACTGTCCAGCGCGGGGTGATCAGGATCTGTCCCGATTGACAGCCTTGGGGGCAAACCTCTAAATTGGCCGATCTGACTTTTATAAAACGGAGACCTCATGAAATCTAGAGCTTTTTTGTCATTGGCCCTGAACCTGAGTTTGGGGCTGTGTGCCACGCTGATGGCCCCCTTAGGCGCACAAGCGCAATCCGACTTTCCTAACAAGCCTGTCAGCTTGGTAACCCCATTTCCCGCAGGAAGCGGGCCCGATGCCGTGCTGCGCATCGTGTCTGAAAAACTCTCCAAGATATGGAATCAGCCCGTCACGGTGATCAACCGCCCCGGTGGCAACGGATTTGTAGCAGTGGACGCCACACAACGCGCCGCACCTGATGGCTACACCTTGTTGCAGCTCGACAGCGAACACCTAAGCGCCCTGCCCTATTTGTACAAAACCCGCAACTTTGCGCCGTTCAATTTGTACGACCCCATAGCCCCGATTTTCAAAACCTCGTTCATGGTGGCGGTGCCTTCCACCTCCAAATGGCAAAACCTGCGCGATTTGGTGGCTGCAGCCAAAGCCTCACCAGGCCGAGTGTCTTATGGGTCATGGTCGGTGGGCAGCCCCGGCCACTTGGGCGGCGAACGCATGGAGCTGCTGACCCAAACCGAAATGAACCACGTGCCCTTTAAAGAAATGTCTCAGTTGTTCACCAATGTGGGCAATGGCGAAATTGACTGGAGCATGGCCACCATTCCCTCATCAGCGGGCGTGTACAAAGCCGGCAAGCTGCGCTACTTGGCCGTAGCCGCCCCTGCCCGCTTGCCACAATTGCCTGATGTGCCCACAGCGGCCGAAGCCGGTGGCCCTGCCAACTTTGAAATCAATTCTTTTGTGGTTCTTTTGGCTCCCAAGGGTGTGGCGCCTGCGCTGCGCAACAAAATTCACGCCGATGTGCTCAAGGCCTTGGCGGACCCCGATTTGCGTGCGCGTTTTTACACCTTTGCGTTCGAGCCTCTCAACTGGTCGCCCGAAGAAATTGTGAAGGCCACCGAAGCCAAAGCCAAAATCAACGAAGAGTTGATTCGCCGCAAAAACATCTCGCTGGAATAAGCACCTTCCTGAGAGTGGCTTAAGCGCGCTGCAGCACACTGGCCAAAGAATGACCGGTGTGCGTGCCTTGGCGCACCAAGTCCTCGGGGGTGGCGCACGCCACCAATTGCCCGCCGCCCTGCCCGCCTTCGGGCCCTAGGTCCAGCACCCAATCGGCTTCGGCAATCACATCCAAGTCGTGCTCAATCACCACCACGCTATGGCCAGCATCCACCAAGCGGTGGAGCACACGAATGAGCTTGTCCACATCGGCCATGTGCAGGCCTACCGTGGGCTCGTCCAATACATAAAGGGTATGGGGCGCCTTTTGGCCGCGGCGGCCCACCTCGTCTCGCACCTTGGTGAGCTCGGTCACCAGCTTGATGCGCTGGGCCTCACCCCCCGATAGGGTGGGCGAAGGCTGACCTAGGGTGAGGTAGCCCAAGCCCACGTCTTTAAGCAATTGCAGCGGGTGGGCGATGCTGGGCATGGACGCAAAAAAGTCCACCGCCTCATCCACCTCCATTTGCAACACATCGCCCACACTTTTGCCGCGCCAAGTGACGGCCATGGTTTCGGGGTTAAATCGTGCGCCACGGCATATTTCGCACAACACCTTCACGTCGGGCAAAAAGCTCATGCCGATGGTGCGCACGCCTTGGCCTTCGCAGCCCGGGCATCGCCCCTCACCGGTATTGAACGAAAAGCGCCCGGCCCCATAACCGCGCGCCTTGGCTTCCAGCGTTTCGGCAAAAAGCTTGCGCACGGTGTCCCAAAAGCCAATGTACGTGGCCGGGCAAGAGCGCGGGGTTTTGCCTATGGGGGTTTGGTCCACTTCCAGCACCCGGTCAATCACCTCAAACCCACTCACGCTGACACACCCCGTCCAGCTCAGGGTTTGGCCTGCAGCCAGCGCATCGCGCCCCGCTTTGGTGGATCGAGCGCTTACCGCCATGTGCACATTGGCCAGCATCACATCGCGCGCCAGGGTGGATTTACCCGAGCCGCTAACTCCCGTAATGGCCACCAAGCGCCGCAAGGGAACAGCTGCCTCCACCGCTTGCAGGTTGTGCAGCCGTGCCTCGTGCACCTTGATCCAATCCACCCCTTCTAGACCACGGCGGGCCTGCTGGGGGTGGCGCATGGCATGCAGCAGGTAGCGGCCGGTTTGGGAGTCAGCAGAAGCCGTCAGGTCGGCCACTTGTCCCTGTGCCACCAAATGCCCGCCACGCTTGCCCGCGCTGGGGCCAATGTCAATCAGGTGGTCGGCACGGCGAATGGTGTCTTCGTCATGCTCCACCACCACCAAAGTGTTGCCCTTGTCGCTCAGCACCTTCAGGGCGTCGAGCAGCATGCGGTTGTCGCGGGCGTGCAGGCCAATGGTGGGCTCGTCCAGCACGTAGCACACGCCCTGCAAGTTGCTGCCCAGTTGCGCCGCCAGCCGAATGCGCTGCGCCTCACCGCCACTGAGGGTAGGGGCACCACGGTCGAGCGTGAGGTAACCCAAACCTACTTGCTCTAAAAACTCCAACCGGCCTTGTATTTCAGGCACCAAGTCGCGGGCAATATCGGCTTCGCGCCCTTCAAGATGCAACTGCTCAATCCACAGCCGCACGTCTTTAACGCTTAAGGCGGCAATGTCGTAAATACCGAGGTGGTGAAACCGCACCGCACGGGCGGTGGCATTGAGTCGAGCGCCCGCGCAGGTAGGGCATACCGCATCGGTCACGTCTTCTACTTCAGGCTCGGAAAAGGTTTGTTCACGGCCTTTTTGATGGTCGTCTTGCACCGAGTCATCCAGCAACTTGCGCTGGTCTTTGTTCAGCTTGACGCCGGTACCCACGCAGTCAGGGCACCAGCCGTGCTTGCTGTTGTAAGAAAACAAACGCGGATCCAGCTCGGCGTACGAGGTGGCGCACACCGGGCAGGCGCGGCGGGTCGAAAACGCCTGCACCGTGCCCAGATGTTGGGAGGAGTCTCCCTGTTGTAGGGCTTGCGCCAGCCCCTCCAAGCCATGCAGCACATGCACCACACCTTTGCCATGTTCCAAGGCCAAGGCCAATTGCGCTCGCAGCAGGGGCTCGTGAGTGGGGTTGATGTGCACACTGGCCACTGGCAGCTCAATGGTGTGCTCTTTAAAGCGGTCGATTCGTGGGAACCCGGTGGTGGGCAAAAACTCGCCATCCACCCGCAAATGGGTAAAGCCACGCGGGCGGGCCCAGTCGGCCAGCTCGGTGTACACGCCTTTGCGGTTCATCACCAAAGGGGCCAGTAAGCCAATGTGCTGTCCTTTGAATTGCCTATACAGCTGCGCCACGATGCTGTCAGGTGTTTGCGGCGCCACGGCGGCTTGGTCGTGCACACAATGCTGCACCCCCAGCTTCACAAACAGCAGGCGCAAAAAGTGCCACACCTCGGTGGTGGTACCCACCGTACTTTTGCGTCCGCCACGAGAAAGGCGCTGCTCAATGGCCACCGTGGGCGGTATGCCGTACACCGCATCCACATCCGGCCGACCCGCTGGCTGCACGATGGATCGGGCGTAAGCGTTGAGCGACTCCAGGTAACGGCGCTGCCCTTCGTTGAACAAAATATCAAACGCCAAGGTCGATTTGCCCGAACCCGACACGCCCGTCACCACGCTGAACTTGCCTCTAGGAATATCCACCGACAAAGATTTGAGGTTGTGCTCTTTGGCGTTGACAATGCGAATGGAGTTGGATGGATCAGCGTGCGCTCCACCGGCTGCGGATAGCCTTGCGCCGGGCGCCTCATACGCTCGCGTTGCGATCGCCAAATCGGCTTTCGACGCAAGGCCATCCGCAGCAAGCCCTTCCGCTGCCAACCCCACCAAATACTTGGCAGCAGGCTCCGCCAACTTATGAACCTCTCCCATGACCCCCGCGTAATCTCGCAAGGCCTTAGCGGTGTGGGATGTGGCATGCAGCATCACCTCTTCAGGTGAACCCACCACCACCACGTGGCCGCCTGCGTCGCCGCCTTCGGGGCCTAGGTCAATCAGCCAGTCGCTGGCGCGCATCACGTCCAGGTTGTGCTCAATCACCAACAACGAATGCCCTGCGTCCAGCAGCTTGCGCAAAGCACGCATGAGCTTGGCAATATCGTCAAAGTGCAGTCCCGTGGTGGGCTCGTCAAACAAAAACAACACGCCTTTTCGGGCCACAGACTGTCGACTCATGGTCATGGATTTGGCGGCTTCGGCCAAGTAACCCGCCAGCTTCAGGCGTTGCGCCTCGCCCCCCGACAGGGTAGGCACCGGCTGGCCCAAGCGCACGTATTCCAACCCCACATCCACGATGGGCTGCAAAGCGCGGATCACCTCGCGGTCACCTGCAAACAGTTCTGCAGCTTCGCTCACGGTGAGGTCCAGCACCTGAGACACATTTAAAAATCGCCCGCCGCGTTCAATTTTGACTTCCAGTATTTCGGGTCGGTAGCGATCGCCATTGCAATCGGGGCAACGCAGGTACACGTCGCTTAAAAACTGCATTTCCACGTGCTCAAAACCGGAGCCCCCGCAAATGGGGCAACGGCCATCGCCACTGTTGGCACTGAACTTGGATGCGGTGTAGCCGCGCTGGCGTGCCAGCGGCGCTTGAGCCAACAACTCGCGTATGGCGTCCCATGCGCCCACATAGCTCACGGGGTTGGAGCGTGCGGTTTTGCCTATGGGCGACTGGTCAACAAACACCACATCGCTCAGCAGTTCCGCGCCCAGCAAACGGTCGTGCGCACCCGGGGTCTCGGTAGCTTTGCCAAAGTGCCGCAACAGAGCAGGAGCCAGTACGTCTTGAATCAAGGTGGACTTGCCCGAGCCCGACACGCCGGTGACGCACACCAAGCGCCCCAGCGGAATTTCCACCGACACGTTGTTCAGGTTGTGCTCGCGCACGCCTTCAAGCACCAAGCGTGGCGTGTTCTCAAGCACCAAGCGCTTAAGCCCCAAGCCCACTTGCTTGCGCCCGCCCAAATAAGCGCCTGTGAGGGTATCGGCATCGCGCAGAGCCTGCATGGTGCCATCAAACACAATTTGGCCGCCGCGCTCACCGGGTCCGGGGCCCATGTCAATCACACGGTCGGCGGCCCACATCACCGCCGGGTCGTGCTCCACCACCACCAAGGTGTTGCCCGCATCGCGCAAGCGGTGCATGGCTTGGATGATGCGCTCCATATCCTGGGGATGCAGGCCTATGCTGGGTTCATCCAGCACAAATAAGGTATTGACCAGTGAGGTACCCAACGCGGTGGTGAGGTTGATGCGCTGAACCTCGCCGCCCGAAAGGGTTCGGCTTTGCCGGTCTAGCGTGAGGTAGCCAATACCCACATCGCACAAGTAGCGCAGACGGGTGGTGATTTCTTCGACCAGCAACTTGAGCGCCTGCTGTTCGGCGGAATGAACAGGGGCGCTGCCATCCAACTGAGTTTGGGCATGCGTTTGAGTTTGCAACTGTTGAAAAAAGTGGTGCAACTTTTTCAAAGGCATTTGCATCAGGTCGTGCAGACACAGGCCAGGCAAGGCCTCCAGTTGGGCGCGGCTCCAAGCCACACCCGCGGGCATAAAGCGCTGGGCCGGGTCCAGCACCGCATGCGCCTGCTGCGAGGTGCCCAACCGCCAAAGCAAGGGCTCGGTTTTGAGGCGGGCTCCGGCACAGGTGGTGCAAGGCGTGTAGCTGCGGTACTTGGACAGCAACACCCGAATGTGCATCTTGTAAGACTTGGTTTCTAAATATTCAAAAAACCGCTTCACGCCATACCAGTGCTGGTTCCATTTGCCACCCCAGTTGGGGGCGCCTTCAATCACCCACTTGTGCTGCTCGGGCGTGAGCTTGTTCCAAGGGGTGTCGCGCGGAAT
>CAMAWQ010000066.1 GCA_945862005.1 Hylemonella gracilis
CCCAGTTCGGCCGCCTGCATCACCACATCGCGAATGTCGTCGGCCACTTGGTAGGCCTCCCCCAGATTCGACCCCAACCCAATCCAAGGTCGGGCGTCACTGGCAGAGGCCAAGGCCCCTGCGCAGGTGGCGGCCACAAACAACGCCCCAGTTTTGGCTCTTTGATATTGGCTCAAATCGGCCGCGGGCTCGCACTCCCAAGCCTGCCCCGCCACAATGCCGTGCGGTAAGCCTACACCCGTGCACAGGTTTTGCATCAACCCCACCAAGCGCATAGGGTGCTCAGCACAGGCGTTGGCCAGCACTTGGTAGGCCATGACAATCAGGGCATCACCGGCTAACAAAGCAAGCGGCTCACCATACACCTTGTGTACCGTGGGGCGGCCACGGCGAATGTCGGCATCATCAAAAGCGGGCATATCGTCGTGAACCAAAGACGCGCAATGCATCAACTCCAGGGATACCGCCGCCGCGTCCGATAAATTGGGTTGGTCGTCGCCACAGGCCATGGCCACGCTCAGACAGAGCTGGGGCCGAATGCGCGCTCCGCCTGAAAACACAGCGTGCCGCATGGCCTCCACCAATCGGGGCGGTGCCCCTAAACCCACGGCTTGATCAAAATGAACCCGCAAGGCTTTTTCAGCCCGATCCAGAAGACTCATAAAAGCGCTCCATCTAGGCATCCGCTAAAGTCTTGATGAGACCGAAGCTGCAATGTCAACATTTATTTACATATATATGTGTAAATGTAGTTAGATTTGCTGGTTTGTCAACCTAGGTTTACCTGAGGAGGCATTTGATGGGAATTTGGATCGAGCTGGGGCTGTTTGTATTGGTCTTGGCCTTTGGGCTTTGGCAGATTCGAGACGTGAAAAAAGAACGCGCCAAGCGTCATATGAATGTGGCACCACTATCAACGCAACCAAGACCTCCCTCCTGGCTGGATGCCTTGGAAATGCGTCTTGTCAGTAAAAGCGCCTCTCCGGGCGAAAGACTCAAGAAGATGATCTTGATCATTTTCCTGGCCCTAGCCGTTGTCTTCTTTGGCGCCCACTCAGTGTTCTTTTTCATGGGAGGGGCATATCTCGCAGCTTCACTCACTCTTGTTGGTGCTTTGGTCGCCGCGATTTGCGGGGCAGCTGTGTTTAGAGTGATTGATCCCGTACCGCTATGGCGTATTTACACGATATTTCACTTTATATTGTTTTTCTTCATCAATCACTCCCTGGGGGGCCTGCACAACGCCCAAGGCTCGCTGATCTATGTGCTGTTTTTCCCCTTGTTGGCCTTCGCGGTCGATGGAATACGTGGAGCGGCCATCACGATGGTTGGAGGTATCGGCATCTACTTTGCTTCAATTTTGGCTGCGCCCTATGCGCAGGTAGACCAGCAACTACCCGCTTGGATGTTGACTTCCCTAGGGCTTCAAAACATGCTGGGAACTACCTTTATTGGTCTCATTGCTGTTTACCTCTATGGTCGCCAAAGTCAACTCCTGTCCTTACAGCTGGTCAAGATGAAGGAAGCAAAGGCACAGGAAACACAGGCTTTGCTGGAAAACATTCTTCCCCGAGAAGTTGCGGCAGAACTTGCAAGCACTGGATCGGTCAACCCCGTGCGACACGAAGCGGTTTCGATCCTTTTTACAGACTTCAGCGGGTTCACACAGGCGTCTGCCGCAATGCCTGCAGACATGGTGGTCAGCCAGCTGAATGAAATCTTTGCTGCCTTCGACGACATTTGTGACGACTGCGGCGTGGAAAAGATCAAGACGATTGGAGATGCGTATATGGCTGCCGCAGGTGTTCCACAGGCCTGTAGCGACCACGCACAACGTTGCGTTCGCGCTGCGCATGAGATGCTGCAGTTCATGCAGACCCGTAACGCGGCCTCAGCATTCAAGTGGGGCTTGCGGGTGGGTATTCACTCTGGTCCGGTGGTCTCGGGCGTAGTGGGAAAGCGCAAGTACGCCTTCGACGTCTGGGGCGATACTGTCAACATCGCGGCACGAATGGAGGCCAGCGGAGAGGTGGGGCGAGTGAATGTTTCTGCCTACACCTGCCACTTGATAGGCGATGAGTTCACTTGCGAGTACAGAGGAAAGCTCGAGGTGAAGGGAAAGGGGCTCATTGACATGTACTTCGTTTAGGGGCACTAACCAGCGCTAAGCCGATCTGAGCTGGTTGAACCAAAGAAAAAGCCCGCATCAACAGTTAAAGCGGGCTTATGGTTGCGAACCAACGAGTAAATTCTGATTGAAATTGGTAGGCGCGATTGGACTCGAACCAACGACCCCCACCATGTCAAGGTGGTGCTCTAACCAGCTGAGCTACGCGCCTGAGTGCCTAAGGGCGCAGATTGTACCCTCAACCTTTTGTTGGGCTCGAACATACCGCCTTTGGCCGCTTGTGAGTGTTTCTACAATCTTGGTGCATGGCCATCCCCCAGTCCTTCCTTCAAGAGCTCACAGCCCGAACAGACTTGGTTGAGCTGGTGGGCCGACATGTGCAGCTCAAGAAGGCGGGGGCCAACTATTCGGGGCTGTGTCCTTTCCATGCAGAAAAATCACCGTCGTTCACCGTCAGTCCGGCCAAACAGTTTTTTCATTGTTTTGGGTGCGGCAAGCACGGTGATGCCATCGGCTTTTTGATGGAACACACAGGCGTGAGCTTTATGGAGGCTGTGCAAGATTTGGCGCAGCAATTCGGCTTGCAAGTACCGGCTGAAGAGCTGAGCCCCCAAGAGCGGCAACGCGCAGCCAGCCTTAAGCAGCAACAGGTCAGCTTGTCAGAGGTCATTGAAAAAGCCTCCAAGGCCTACATCCAGCATCTTAAAAAAACACCCCACGCGGTGGCCTATTTAAAAAAACGTGAGGTTTCTGGAGAAGTTGCCAAGCGCTTTGCCTTGGGGTATGCGCCAGGCGGTTGGCGCAACTTGGCCAGTGTGTTTCCTGATTACAACGACCCGCGTTTGGTGGAGAGCGGCATGGTGATCAGCAATGCCGCCGAGGCAGACGCCCCTCAGGGCTCTGAGGAAAAGCGTTACGACCGTTTTCGTGACCGCATCATGTTTCCGATACGAAACGTCAAGGGCGAATTCATTGGTTTTGGCGGACGTGTGTTGGGTGACGAAAAACCCAAGTACCTCAATTCCCCCGAGACGCCCTTGTTTAGCAAAGGCTTGGAGCTGTATGGCCTGTTTGAAGGCAGGAACGCCATACGCGACATGGGGTATGCCTTGGTTACCGAAGGGGATATGGACGTGGTGGCGTTGGCGCAGTTGGGCTTTGCCAATGCTGTAGCCACTTTAGGCACGGCCTGCACACGCGAACATGCCCAAAAACTGTTTCGTTTTACAGACGCCGTCGTCTTTAGTTTTGATGGCGACGCCGCTGGTAGACGCGCCGCCCGCCGCGCCTTAGAAGCAGCCCTGGGGTTTGCCACCGATGTTCGAAGCATTAAGTTTTTGTTTTTGCCAGCGGAGCATGATCCGGACAGCTTTATTCGTGAACGCGGCGCTCAGGCCTTTGCGCAATGTGTGAGTGATGCCATGCCGCTGAGCCGATTTTTGGTGGAATCGGCCCGAGAAGGCTGCAACCTCCAAGAGGCCGAAGGGCGTGCCCTTTTTGCCAACCACGCGCAAGGTTTATGGAAAGCTTTGCCTGAAGGTGTGTTGCAACGTCAGGTTTTAAAAGACTTAGCCAACTTGATTCAGCTCACACCCGAGGCGCTGCAAGAACTTTGGACCCCACGCTCAGAACGCGCACCGAATTCGGCCCCGTTTGCATCGGTCAGAAGTGCTGCAAGGCCTTGGACGAGCAGACCTAAGGCAACCAGAACCTCTCATGCGGCGATGGTGAGCCGTGAAGGTCGAGCCGTATGCTTGTTGTTGAACTTCAGCTCGCTTTGGGAGCAGCTCACGCCCCACCAGCACCAAGTCTTGGCGTCTTTGCCGCCGCCCTATGGCACCGTGGTGGCTTGGTTAGAGCGCATCCTTCAAGAACACGGCAGCCTGGATTGGCCTGCCATCAGCCAGCTGATGAAGGGGCAGCAGGTAGAGGTCCACGTTCAAGCTTTGATGAATACGACGATGGTGCAGACCAGTGACGAAAACAGGGTCGTAATTAGGGACGGGCTTGGGGACGTGCTTAAAGAGCTTCAACATGTGATGCACCGTATAGAAATCGACCAGCTCAAAGCTCAAGAGACTTTGGCTATTCAACAGTCGGGGCAAGACCCCGATGGGCTGAAGACGTATCGGTCGCTTCAAGCACAGCGCTTGGCTTTAGAAGCTCAGCTTCAAAGCCCTAACACCCCCGAATAATCTTGCCTAATTTTTAGGCTCTCCAATTTTCGGCAGGTATAATCCAGTTTTCTTGGCAAGCGCGACAGCAGCACCTCCGGTTCGGCCACTTCAGACATCAGTTCTAAGGCCAACATACCGCAAGGACTTGCACACCAAATGTTCGCCCTCCCACTTGCCTGTGGTCTTAATGTCCCCAGATCTGTTTGATCTGCCATTTAAGCCTTTCTCTCATTTTTTAGTTTTATCTAAGTTGAACTGACCATGCCTGATCAAAAGTCCAAAAAGCCCGTAGCACCCGCAACCAAAGCATCGGGGGAGTCCAGTCCAAAATCCGCTGCCAAACCTGCAGCTAAAACCGCCGCAAAAAAAGCGACTGCAACCCAATCCGCTGCTAAACCAGCGGCTAAAGCTGCTGTGCCCGCCAGCAAAGCGCTAGAGGTCAAAGCTCTAGCTAAGGGCCCCAAGGTTGAAAAAGTCGTCAAGGCTCCTGCCAAAGCTGGGGCCAGCGAGTCTGCTGAAGCCAAGCGTGGTCGCAAACCCAAGGCCTCTGCCAAATCTACTGAAGACGATGATGTGGTGGACTTAGAAGCCGAATTTGCCGAGGAAACCGAAGCCGTCAGCACCGAAAAGGTCAAGCCGCTTCGCATGAAAATCAGCAAGGCCAAAGAGCGCGCGCTGATGAAAGAGTTTGGCTTGGACGAAACGGTTCTGTCTGAAGAAGACATGGCCAAGCGCCGCCAGCGTCTTAAGCTGCTGATCAAGCTGGGCAAAACCCGTGGCTACCTCACCCATGGCGAAATCTCTGACCACCTGCCCGACAAGTTGGTAGATGCCGAAACCTTGGAAGTGGTGATTTCCATGCTCAACGACATGGGCGTGGCCGTTTACGAGCAAACCCCTGACGCGGAAACCTTGCTGCTCAACAACACAGCGCCTACAGCTGCAACTGAAGAAGAAGCCGAAGAAGAAGCTGAGGCAGCACTGTCCACCGTGGACTCCGAATTTGGGCGCACCACCGACCCAGTCCGCATGTACATGCGTGAAATGGGCACAGTGGAACTGCTGACACGCGAAGGCGAAATTGAAATCGCCAAGCGCATTGAAGGCGGTTTGATGGACATGATGGAAGCCATTTCGGCTTGCCCAGCCACCATCGCCGAAATCTTGCGCATGGGCGATGAAATTCGCGAAGGCAAGGTCGTCATCTCCACCGTGGTGGATGGTTTTGTGAATGCCAATGAAAACGACGACTATGTTGCCGAAGAAGACTTTGACGAATACGATGAAGCCGATGACGACGACGGCAAAGGCGGCTCCAAGGCGCTGACCAAAAAACTGGAAGAGCTCAAAACTCAAGCCCTAGAGCGTTTTGACCGTTTGCGTGACCTGTTTGAAAAAGTCCACAAGGTCTACGACAAAGAAGGCTACGGCACCCCAGCTTATGTGAAGGCACAAAAGGGTTTGTCTGAAGAGCTGATGACCATCCGCTTCACAGCCAAAACCATTGAAAAATTGTGCGAAATGGTCCGCGGCCAAGTCGAAGATGTTCGCAAAAAAGAACGTGAATTGCGCCGCATCATTGTGGACAAATGCGGCTACCCACAGGACCTGTTTATTGCAGACTTCAGCGGTCGCGACAAACACAACCAAAGGGTGGCCTCTAACCTGCTCAACCTGAAGTGGATTGAAAAACAAGCTGCTTCAAGCAAGCCTTGGGCGCCCATCATGGCCCGCAACATCCCGCCGGTGCAAGACCTTCAGCAAAAGCTGATGGATCTGCAGGCTCGGGTTGTGGTGCCTTTAGATGAACTCAAAAGCATCAACAAGCGCATGAACCAAGGCGAAGTGTCTTCACGCAATGCCAAAAAAGAAATGATTGAAGCCAACTTGCGCTTGGTCATTTCGATTGCCAAAAAATACACCAACCGTGGCTTGCAGTTCTTGGATTTGATTCAAGAGGGCAATATTGGTCTGATGAAGGCCGTGGACAAGTTTGAATACCGCCGCGGTTACAAATTTTCAACTTACGCCACGTGGTGGATTCGTCAGGCCATCACCCGCTCTATTGCCGACCAAGCCCGCACCATTCGCATTCCGGTGCACATGATCGAAACCATCAATAAGATGAACCGCATCAGCAGGCAACACTTGCAAGAGTTTGGCTTTGAGCCGGATGCTGGCATCTTGGCCGAGAAAATGGAAATCCCTGAGGACAAAATCCGCAAGATCATGAAAATCGCCAAAGAGCCGATTTCCATGGAAACCCCGATTGGTGACGATGACGACAGCCACTTGGGCGACTTCATTGAAGACACCGCCAATACGGCGCCTATGGATGCGGCCATGCAAGCGGGCTTGCGCGACGTGGTCAAGGAAATTTTGGACAGCCTCACCCCACGCGAAGCCAAAGTGTTGCGCATGCGTTTTGGTATTGAGATGACCAGCGACCACACCTTAGAAGAGGTGGGTAAGCAATTTGACGTGACCCGCGAACGCATTCGTCAAATTGAAGCCAAAGCGCTGCGCAAGCTCAAGCACCCCAGTCGCTCGGACAAGCTCCGTAGCTTTACAACAGACGGCGTTTAACGGTTAATGGTTTAGCGGTTTATTCCAAGTAAGCGCTACGCAACTGCTGGCGCTTGCTTGGATCCAAACCTATGGCCAGCTCTAGGTATTGGTCCACAGTGCCGTAATGGGCTTGAATCGTGGCCAAAGACGATTCTAAAAAATCTGACTGAACGCCCAGCAATATGCGCTGCGCCTCTTCTGACAACACCTTGCCTAAACGGGGTGTGGCATTGAGCAGTTGGTTGGTGAGTAAGTAATCCTGCTCAATGGTGGAGGTATCCACTCCCAAACTGTGCAGTACCAATACGGCAGCAAGACCTGTTCTGTCTTTTCCATAAGTGCAGTGAAAGACCAGCGGCTCTGAATGCCTTAGCAGCACATCAAACAACTGCTTGAAGCGCTCACTGTTCTGCAGCACAAAGTTTTCGTAGGTTTCTCGCATGAAGCCGGTCACTTCTTCGGGGCCCATCACGCCCCCCTGGCGGGCCCGTTCTTCAAGGCGGTAGTGCACCGTAGGTTCTATAGACAGGGCATGCAACTGCACATCGTCAAGCCCGCAGACAGCCGCAGCACTTTCTTCTACGCCCCGAAAATCCAGCACATGCCGCACGCCCAATGACTGCAATTGGTGGCGGTCTTGTTCAGTAGCATTGGCCAAGTGTCCCGACCTGAAGATTTGCCGCCACTTGATGGGGCGCCCCTCATGCCCAATGTAGCCGCCCAAGTCGCGAAAATTTTGGATGCCTTGCAGAGGCAAAGATCGCGATAAAACAGGTGGTGGAGGAACAGGTTGACTCATGAATTCATCCTACACAAAGCATGTGAAGGCCCAGATTCTTTAGTCACTCCAGAACTAAACGTTTAACCACTCCAGTAGCGCTTGGTTTACAGCCTGTGGCTGCTCCATGGTGCACATGTGGCCACAGTGTTCAATGATCACCAAGGCGACCTGGGCCAAACCACCTGCCTTGAGGGTTTGGTACATCGCCTCGTGCTGCGCAGGAGGGCTCCATCCATCCTCACGACCGCACAAGACCAAAGTGGGGCAAGTGATTGTGAACAAAACAGGCGCGGCATCTGGCCGTGTGAGCAAGGCGTTAATTTGCGCTGCAAACTGCGCCGCACTTCCGCGCTCCAACATACTAAGCACCGCCTCAAAGACATCTGAATTGAGACGACTGGGGTGCACCATGCCCTGCCCCCATTGCTGCCCCATAGCACGCATGCCCTTTTGCTTGGCCAGATCTAAGAGCGCCATTCGGCCTTGGCGCTCCTTTTCGCCAGCAGCGCCAGCTGGCAAGGTGTGAGTACCTGTATCCAACAACGCAAGGCGATCGACACGGTGGGGAGCCAAACGCATCAACTCGCACGCCACTCTGCCGCCCATGGAATGACCTGCCACACAAAATGTGTCTGTGGGGGACAAGGCCAACACCTTCTCGGCCATGGCCTGAAAATTATTCAGCAGCCCCCAGTCTGGAACGATGCAGTTGAAAAGGTCTTGCAGTGCCTCTACTTGCAGCGCCCACACTGCGGCATCGCAGTTCAGGCCTGGCAGCAACATGAGGGTGGGTTTCAATGCGGGGCCTCAGGGGCAAATGCTTCGGTATCCACTTCGATTTGCGACTGCGCGTTGTAACGGTCACCCGACACCGTACTTTGGTTGATCAAAGCACCGGCTTGAGCCAACACCGAGGCGGGCAACTTCAGGTCTGCTGCGGAGAGGTTTTCAGACAAATGTTCCAAGCTGGTGGTGCCAGGTATCGGCACAATGTCTGTCCCCTGATGCAGCAGCCAAGCCAGCGCCAGCTGAGCAGGTGTGCAATGCGCTTCTTGCGCAAGTTGCTCAAAAGCTGGCAGCAGCTTGAGATTTTGGGCATAGTGCTCAGGGTGAAAACGCGGCATGTTGTGCCGAATGTCTTTGGCCTCAAGGGTTTGCACATCGGATAAGCGGCCAGTTAAAAAGGCCCGGCCCACCGGCGAAAACGCCACAAAACCAATGCCCAGCTCTCGGCAAGTCTGCAACACCGCAATTTCGGGGTTTCGAGTCCACAAAGAATACTCAGTCTGCACAGCCGTGATGGGGTGCACCGCATGCGCGTTGCGAATGGTGGCCGCCGAAACCTCACTCAGACCTAAGGTTCTGACCCAGCCACGCTCCACCAAACGAGACAGTTCGCCCACACTGTCTTCAATAGGTACTTTTTTATCCCAGCGGTGCAGGTAATACAAATCGATCA
>CAMAWQ010000067.1 GCA_945862005.1 Hylemonella gracilis
GCTCAGTCTAGGGGTAGGAGAGTTGTCGGAGTAACCAGGCGCCGCAGCGCCGGTCATGAGCGGCTGCCCTTAAAGCTGCTGTTGCTGAACGTGTTGCCCACTTCACCTTCGAGCTGGTTGCCGCGGATGGTGGCCTTGACTGTTTGTAAGCGGTTGTTAGTGTCAACAAAGCGGAAACGCAGCTGGTCGCCCTGGAGTTCAGGGGTCAACAGGGTTTGTGGAGCCAGTTTGCCTATAGTGATGGTGCCGCCCACATGCTGGTAGCGTTGATGCAAATCTAGGCTGACCACGGGGTTGCTGTCTATGCCATTGAGGTTCCAGCGCCCCTGTACCTGGGCCGGAACGATCCAAAAGTAACCGCTGTTTTGGCTGGTGCGGATGACTTGGTCGGGTTCCCAGTCGCCCATGCTGAAGGAGTTGGTGACCAATCGGGTGCCTGGCTTCATTTTGAGCAAAGTGGGGCGCAAGCGCAGGTTGAGTTCGGGCAACAAATACATGGTCACCACGGTGGCTTGGCTGAAGTCTTCTACAAAAATATCGCCGCGGATGATGCGCACCCTATCGGCCACGCCAGCGCGCTCCGCGTTGCGCTGGGCAAAGGCTGCCATGTCCGGGTTGTATTCAATGCCCACTGCCCGAGCGCCAAATTCCAAGCCTGCTGCAATGGCAATTTTGCCGTCCCCAGCGCCGAGGTCGTAGACCAGATCGTCTTTAGTGACTTTGGCCGCTTGAAGCATTTTGGTCACCAGCTCGTCAGGTGTAGGCACCCAAACCACGTCTTTGCCGGCTTGCCACACTTGGGGTTGGTAGGTGCTGTCAATTTTGGGTTGAGCCAACGCTGAAAAAGCAGCAGCTACCACGGCTAGGCCGGTGACCCAACGAGCTGCACGAGAAGAAAAGTTGTGAAGAGTTTTCATGGTCGTCAAATGGAGGTTAGAACAGAAATATTATGGGGGAGTTGATGAATCAGTCGCCAGTAATGTTGCGCTCTTTGATGATGGCGCCAAACCGTTTGGAGTCTTCTAGGGCCTTGGCGCCAAACTGTGCCGGCGTGAGCGGCAAGGCTTCGCCACCCAAAGCGGCAATGCGGTCTTTCAGGGCTTGCGTGCCCAAAATGCGGTTGATTTCGCGGTTCAGTCGCTCCACCACAGCAGCTGGTGTGCCGGTGGGGGCGTAAAAACCAAACACGGTGTCGGCGTCAAAGCCTTTCAAGCCAGCCTCGTCCAAGGTGGGCACCTCGGGGAACAGGGGCGACCTTTTGGGGCTGCCCACTGCCAGCAAGCGCAGTTTGCCCGCACGCACCTGGTTCAGGCCAATGCCCGGGTCAAAGTAATAGTCAATCTGACCGGCCAACAAGTCTTGCAGTGCAGGGGCTGCGCCGCGGTAAGGTACATGCACGGCAAACAGTTGGGCTTGGCTTTTGAACATTTCACCCGCCAAGTGGGGCGAGCTGCCGTTGCCTGCCGAACCATAAGACAGGCGGCCGGGGTTGGCCTTCACGTGGGCCATAAAGTCTTTGATGTTGGCGCCAGGAACCTCTGGGCGGCTCACCAAAAACACCAGCACGCGGGCGGCAGAGGCCACGGGCGTCAGGTCTTTGGTGGGGTCAAACGCCATCTTGGCGTAAATATGCGGGTTGACCGACACCATGCCCCCCGAGCTCATGAGCAGGGTGTAGCCGTCTGCGGCCGATTTGGCCACCACTTCACCGCCCACATTGCCGTTGGCCCCGCCGCGGTTTTCCACCACCACAGGCTGGCCTAACGCCTCTTGCAGGGGTAGTGAAATGGCGCGGGCAATTTGGTCTGCAGCGCCGCCGGGCGGAAAGTTCACCACCACCTTGACGGGCTTGGCAGGCCAAGCTTGGGCCAAAACGCTGGCCGGTGCCAAAACGGCAGCTCCAAAGAGCGCGAGTGCGCCACAAAGTGAGCTGGAAAACGTGCGAAGCAAGGTTCTGCGCAGCGCATGCACAAGTGTGTTCTGGGGTTTCATGGTGGGTCTCCTTGGTGGTTTAGGTTTTATATAGCTTTGGTTGATGTGGCTTTGGGTTTGCGCATCCAGCGTATGGGCTGGGGCGCAATGTCTCGAGCGGGCGCGCCGTGCCGCAGCAGGGTCTGGTCAAGTTGCTTGCCGCTTTCGTCGGCAAGCGCCGCCAAGCGGGCTTCGCGCAGGGCGGTGACTTTAACTTCGGTGGAGGCTAGGGGGGGCGTGCTCAAGTGCCGCACCACATGCAGCAAATGATCTTTGCCGCGTTCGTTGGTGCTGCCGTAGCCTTTGATCAGCTGGCCGCACAGCGCCACCTCGTGACCGCTGCCCCAATGGGCTCGGGTGCTGGCCACCACGGCTTGCAGCCATTCGTTGATCAGCGCTTGCTCGGTGGCAAAGCGGCTGCTCCAAGGCCGCATGGCCTTGAAACTAGCCAAAGTGCGCAAAGCCAACATGCCACCCACCGAATGGGTGCCAATTTTCAGGGGCAAGGCCCAAGGCGTGCGCCCTTGAGCCGCGCGGGAGCGGTCCCAGCGCAGCAGCGGTTGGGCAAGGGCCTTGGGCAGCAAGCCCGCCAGTTCGGGGATGCCGGGCTTGAAGTGGTCGTACACGTACAACACATCTTGCGGGCCAGATTTCACCTCTTGCTGCACGCGGGCCATTCGGCTGGGGCGGCTTTTGAGGTCGGCTACCCGCACGATGTCGTCAAACGCCATCCACAGTGCCAACCAGCGGGCCATCTCGCGGGTGGTGGCCCAGCCGTGCTGCAGTTGAGGGTCCGCAGCCAGTTCGGCCGCTTGAACTTGCTGCAAACGGTCGATGTACAGCTTGGCATAGGCGCGACCTTGGTAGTCCACCAAACGCGCCAGCCCCAGCTTGATCATGTCGTGCAACGGGGTGGGAAACGGCTCCAGCCACAGCTTCATCCACTGGGTGTCGTCGGGCGAGGCTTGAGTGTTGGCTGGGGTGTTTGAAGGGATGGCACTTGGTAGGCTGGTGCTTGGAAGGCTCTCGCGCACCAGCTGCAGTTGGCTGCGCTGTTCCTGAACCTGGGCCCAGCCCAGTTCAAAGCCGCGCCAACTGGCTGCTGCTGTGCTGCCCCCACCCTGAATCACCGATTGGTAGGCCGAGCGCGGAAACGGAAACACGCCGCTGCCCGCCAACGCGCCGAGCATGACCGCGCTGACAATGGTGCCCGCCTGTTTAGACAGCGCGCCCATATCGAGCACATGGTGTTCTTGGCTGTGGTCGCGCACGAGTTGCAGCAGGGCTGCGCTGTCGACCCGGCCGTCAGAGGGCTGCATGCGCTCCAAGGTGGTCAGGCTGCGGGCGCTGGAGCTGATGATTTGGGTGCGCTCGGGGCTGGTCATGCCCAAGCTGATTTGACGCGCGGTTTCCAGCAGTTCAGAAGAAATCAGCACATCCAGCATGCCCGGGGCGGGGTAAAGGCTGAAGACCGGTTGTTGGCCATGTAATTCAGACAGCGGCTTGGGAAACACCTCCACGTAATAAGTGGTGGCCCCCGTGCGCTGCGCGACGCCGGGGATAGAAGTGCTTTGCGCCGCATAGCCGCTGTGCTGGGCCACCTCTATCAGCCACTCAGATAACACGCCGCCGCCCTCACCGCCAAGGGCGCAAATGAGCAGTGTGATGGGTGAGGTCATGGGGGAGTTGCTCATGCCGTCTGTGCAGGCTGCAAGGCCTGAACCATTTTTTGGCGCACACCCGCCCACCAGCGCTCTAAGCTGCGTGGGTTTTGCACCACTTCGGCCCGGTAAAAGCTGGGGCACAAGGTGGCGGCATGGGCGTTCTCGCCGCACAAGCCGCAGCCCACACAGCCGTCGATCACGGTGGCCACGGGGTCTACCTTAAGGGGGTCGGGGTTATCTTTCAGGGTCAGAGTGGGGCAGCCCGAGAGGCGAATGCAGGCGTGGTCGCCATTGCACACGTCTTCGTCCACGCCGTACTTCACCCGGACCACCCGCTTGCCTTTTTTAAGCAAGCTGGCCAACCAGGGTTTGATGCGGCGTTGGCGTTCGAGTTGGCATTCGCCCTCAGCCACGATAACTTTGAGCCCATTGAAGTCTGAGGTGAAAGCTTCCGTCAAGGTTTGGCGCATGTCTTCAACCCGGTAGGTGTGCACCGTGCGCAGCCACTTCACGCCCAAGCCCTTAAGGGTGTCTTCAATAGTAAGGTTGGAAGCAGTTAGGCTTTTTTGCTTGTCAGCGGTGGCGTTTTTAAGCGCTTCGTCGGGAGTGGAAATGATGTCTTGCGTGCCGGTGGCGGAGGTGTAACCGTTTTTAAAAATCAGCAGCACCGCGTCGTCGCCGTTAAACAGCGCCGACTGCACGCCGGTGAGCAGGCCGTTGTGCCAAAAGCCACCGTCGCCCATGATGGAAAGCACCCGCCGCTGCATCATGGGCGACACGCCCGCGCGGCTAGCCAGGCTCATGCCGTAGCCCAAAATGGAGTGGCCTACCGAAAAAGGCTCAAACGTGGCCAGCGCGTGGCAGCCAATGTCGCCGGCCACATGCACTTGGCCCACTTGCTGCTGTGCCAGCTTGAGCGCTGAAAACACTGGCCGCTCGGGGCAGCCTATGCACATACCCGGCGGGCGGGCAGGCAAAGCGCCCGGTGCAGTGCCCGTGGGCACCTGCATCCGCCCAATGGCTTGACCCACCGCCAGTCGACGTTGTTGGTTGGTTTGCAGCCAGCCCTGCGCTGGGGTGGCGTCCACATCGGGGGCGTGCTGGGTCAAAAAGCTCAGCAACCCTTGTGTCAAGACCTCTACGCTGTATTCGCCGCCGCTGGGCAACACGTCTTTTCCGTGCAGCGCGGTTTGTATGTCGCGTCGGCGCAGGTAGGTGGCAATTTCATGCTCGATGTATTCGGGCTGGCCTTCTTCCACCACCAGCACGGCCCGCTTATCTGCGGCAAATTCGCTCACCTGTTCAGGTACCAGCGGGTAGGTCACGTTGAGTACCAGCAGCGGAATTTGGCTGTTTCCAAAGGCGTCGGCCAAGCCAAACGACTGCAGCGCACGCACCAAGCTGTTGTAAAGCCCGCCTTGAACGATGATGCCCAGCTCCGCGCGCGGGCCGTCCAGCAGGTCATTAAGCTGGTGCTCCAAGATGTAGCGGCGTGCAGCCGGGAGCCGTTGTTCAATTTTGAGTTTTTCTTGCCTAAAGGTCACCGGTGGGTGGGCCAGCTTCATGTAGTTGAAGGCGCCTGGCTCGGTCATAAGGTTTTGGGTGGAAATGGCGGGCAGCTGGTTGTCTTTGCACTCAAAACTGCCCCGTACATGGCAGGCGCGGATGCGCAGTTCCATCATGGCGGGCATGTTGGAGGCTTCAGAAAGCCTAAAACCCTGTTCCACCAAATCCACCATGCGAGACAAATCAGGGCGGGGGTCGAGCAGCACCATGCACGATTTTTGGGCATAAGCATGGCTGCGCTCTTGAATCACGCTGGCACCTTCGCCGTAGTCTTCACCCAGCAAAATCAAAACGCCGCCGGTCACCCCGGGGGAGGCTAAATTGCTCAAGGCGTCTGCCGCGACGTTAGTGCCCACTATGGATTTCCACGTCACAGCGCCACGCAATGGGTAATGAATAGAGGCTCCCAGCATGGCGGCGGCAGAGGCTTCGTTGGAGCAGGCTTCCACGTGCACGCCCAGCTCATCCATGTAGGGTTTGGCTTGAACCATAACGTCCAGAAGGTGCGACACCGGGGCCCCTTGGTACCCGCCCACATAAGACACGCCCGATTGCAGCAACGCCTTGGTGATGGCCAAAATGCCTTCGCCATGGAACATTTGACCTTGGCCTAGGGCAAGTTGCTTGATTTCCTTGCTGAACGAAACTTCCATGTGTCTCCTCGAGTTATGGGGGAAGAGTGTACTGAGGTGCCTCTGCCACAATCGGTTCAGACGCAGTTCCCCCATCTCATTAAGTAATGGTGATTTCCCCATGAGCATCAAGAGCGACACCTGGATCCGCCGCATGGCCGAGCAGCACGGCATGATTGAACCCTTTGAGCCCGGCCAGATCCGCCATAACGCCGAGGGCCAAAAAATTGTGAGCTACGGCACCAGCAGTTACGGCTACGACATCCGCTGTGCGCCGGAATTTAAGGTGTTTACCAACATTTACAGCACAGTGGTGGACCCGAAAAACTTTGACGAGAAAAGCTTTGTGGATATGAACAGCGATGTCTGCATCATCCCGCCCAACAGTTGTGCGCTGGCACGCACCGTCGAGTACTTTCGAATTCCGCGCAATGTGCTTACGGTTTGCTTGGGCAAGAGCACTTACGCCCGCTGCGGCATCATCGTCAACGTGACGCCTTTTGAGCCCGAATGGGAAGGTTATGTGACGCTGGAATTTTCCAACACCACGCCCTTGCCTGCCAAAATTTACGCGGGCGAAGGCTGCGCCCAGGTGCTTTTTTTCGAGAGTGACGAAGTGTGCGAAACTTCCTACAAAGACCGTGGGGGTAAATACCAAGGTCAAGTGGGCGTGACCCTTCCTAAAACCTAATGAGCAACGATATCGAATCTCTCTCTAATCAAGCATCCTCTCCAGCGACTTCTGACTCTCCCGAGCTGACTTCCGCGTCTCCTGAAACCTCGCAGTCTTTCTCCCAACTGAATCTGGATGCACCTTTGGCCCGCGCGGTGGCCGAAATGGGCTACACCTCCATGACGCCAATTCAGGCACAGGCCATCCCCGTGGTGTTGGAAGGCCGAGATGTTATGGGTGCCGCCCAAACCGGTACCGGCAAAACCGCCGCTTTTTCGCTGCCACTGCTACAGCGTCTCCTCAAACACGAAAACCCTTCCACATCGCCCGCCCGCCACCCGGTGCGCGCTTTGGTGCTGTTGCCCACCCGCGAACTGGCGGACCAGGTAGCTCAGCAAGTCAAGTTGTACGCCAAGTACACCAAACTGCGCAGCGCCGTGGTGTTTGGCGGCATGGACATGAAGCCTCAAACCCTAGAACTTAAAGCGGGCGTAGAGGTGCTGGTGGCCACCCCCGGACGTTTGCTGGACCATATCGAGGCCAAAACCGCGGTGTTGAACCAAGTGGAATATGTGGTGCTGGACGAGGCCGACCGCATGCTGGACATTGGCTTTTTGCCCGATTTACAGCGCATCTTGAGCTACCTGCCCAAGCAGCGCACCACTTTGCTCTTTTCGGCTACGTTTTCCAACGACATCAAACGCTTGGCGTCGAGCTATTTGAATAACCCGGTCACCATCGAAGTGGCTCGCTCCAACGCTACCGCCGCCAATGTGACCCAAATTTTTTACGGTGTAGCCGACGACGACAAACGCCGCGCCGTGCGCCAGTTGCTGCAAGAACACAGCATTCAGCAGGCTTTTGTGTTTGTGAACAGCAAGCTGGGCTGCGCACGTTTGGCGCGCGACCTAGAGCGCGATGGCCTTAAAACCACCGCCTTGCACGGCGACAAAAGCCAAGACGAGCGGCTTAAGGCCTTGGAAGCCTTTAAAAAAGGCGAGGTGGACTTGCTGGTGTGCACCGATGTGGCTGCCCGGGGGTTGGATATTAAAGATGTGCCCGCCGTGTTCAATATCGATGTTCCTTTCAATGCCGAAGACTACGTGCACCGCATTGGACGCACCGGCCGTGCCGGGGCCTCGGGTCTGGCCATTAGCTTTGTATCGGGCAAAGACAGCCGCTTGGTGGGAGATATTGAAAAACTCATCAAAATCAAAATTGACCTGCTGCCTTTGAATGTGGATGGCGGTAGGGGCGCCCGACCTGAAGGTCGGAGCGAGCGGGGATCTGAGCGAGGCCATGACCGCAGTCATGAGCGTGGATTTGACCGCGAACGCAGCTCAGAGCGCGCGCCTCGCCGCGACTACGCTCGCCCAGCACCCGCACCGCGAGATCCGTTTTTTGACAAGCCTTACGAGGCACCGGTTCAGGCCGAGGCGGTTGCAGACAACGCAGTATCTGCTGGCGCGTCGTCAGGGTCCCCCGGTTTATCGCCCAACATCAAGCCTAAGCGTAAGGTGGCGGCGCTGTTTAAAACCACCTAGCCAAGCGGGCTATCCCGTGATAACTTCAGCCGTTTAGGCGGTTGATCTCACAGGGCACTTGAATCCATTCATGCTGGCGGTCTTCGCTCAGGCGCAGCGCGCTCAGGGTGCCGCCCCACACGCAGCCCGTGTCTAGGGCATACACATCGGTGCGGTGCAGCCAGCCTAGGGTAGACCAGTGTCCAAAAGCCAAGGTAATGCCCGCCGTTTGCCGGTTGGGCGCGTCAAACCAAGGTAAATGCCCTGCTGGGGCTTGGTCGACCCCTTTTTTACCAGTGAACTCCATGGCCCCCTCAGGCGTGCAAAAGCGCATGCGGGTGAGGGCATTCACAATCACCCTTGCACGGTCCATGTCTTTGAGCTCGTCATTCCAAGCGTTGGGCAGGCCGCCGTACATGCCTTTTAAAAAAGCTTTGTAGTCGTGGCCTTGGAGCAGCGCTTGTACTTCACCAGCCAAACTCGCCGCCTGAACAGGGCTCCAGCTGGGCAGCACACCGGCATGGCACAGTAAAAACTCTTGGCCCAACAGCGGTTCGTGAATCACCAAAGGCTGCTGGCGCACCCAATGCAGCATGGCCTCACGGTCTGGGGCGTCCAAAATATCTTGCACGGTGTCGCCGGAATGCAGAGGGCGTATGCCATTCGCAGCGGCCAGCAGGTGCAGGTCGTGGTTGCCCAGCAGGCAGCGTGCAGAGGCCCCGTAGCGCATTAGCCTGCGCAACACGCCAGCAGAGTCGGGGCCACGGTTGACCAAGTCGCCCAGCAAAAACAAGGTGTCGCGGCTGGGGGAAAAGTCGAGGGTGAAGAGCAGGCGCTCCAAAGCGTCGTTGCAGCCTTGAACATCGCCAATCAGGTAAAGTGACATGGCTCTTATTTTCGCTTGGGAACCATGGAAGTTTTGTTGATTGTGGTGCTGATTTTGCTCAATGGCTTGTTTGCCATGTCAGAGTTGGC
>CAMAWQ010000068.1 GCA_945862005.1 Hylemonella gracilis
GGTTGCCGGTGTCGTGCATTTTTTTCTGCAAGTCCAAGTAACCGAGTTCGGGTTGCCAGCGTTTGGGCAGGCTAAAACGCACTCGGGTAATTAAGGCTTGGCCCGCCAGACCCATACCCGTTGGGTAACTCACCGGGTTGTCCATTGAATCTTTTGCGCCGGCGCTTGGGGCATGTTTGAACACCGAATCGCGGTAACCAAAGCCACATTGCGCTGCGTTGAGAGTGAAGCGCTGACCTGTTACAAGATGAATGGCGTCTAAAGACTCAAAGCGGTCTTGCAGCTCTAGGCCATAGGCGCCAATGTTTTGAACCGGTGCGCCGCCCACGGTGCCCGGAATCAGCGCCATGTTTTCCATGCCCGGCCAGCCTTGGTCCAGCGTCCACACCACCAGTTCGTGCCACGGCTCGCCCGCACCGGCCTCCACAATCCACGCCTTATCGGTCTCTTGAACCAAGCGTTTGCCCAAAATTTCGACTTTCAGCACCAAGGGTTTGACGTCGCCGGTCAGCACAATGTTGCTGCCGCCGCCCAACACAAACTTGGGGCTGGCGGCCCATTGGGGATCAGCCAAGAGCTGCAACACGTCGTCTTCAGAACAAATTCGGGCCAAATGCAGCGCCTTGGCCACAATGCCAAAGGTGTTGTAAGGCTGCAGGGACACGTGGTTCTCGACTAACATTGGCCCATTGTCGCATTCACTTTTTGAGCCCTAAATGCCCTCTTTTGACACCGTTTGTGAAGCCGATTTGGTCGAGGTAAAAAACGCTGTGGAGAACACGGCCAAAGAAATCGGCACCCGTTTTGACTTCAAAGGCAGCTCGGCTGCCATAGAAATCAAAGACAAAGACATCACCCTTTTTGGCGACGCCGAATTTCAACTGGCACAGGTTGAAGACATCTTGCGCAACAAAATGACCAAACGCAATGTGGACGTGCGGTTTCTAGACCTTGGCGACGTGCAAAAAATAGGTGGCGACAAGGTCAAACGGGTGGTCAAGGTGCGCAATGGCATCGAGTCTGAACTGGCTAAAAAAATTCAGCGTCTCATTAAAGACAGCAAACTCAAGGTGCAAGCCGCTATTCAAGGCGATGCCGTGCGCGTGACCGGCGCCAAACGCGACGACCTGCAAGCCGCCATGGCGCTGCTGCGCAAAGAGATCACCGATATTCCTGTGAGCTTTAACAACTTCAGGGATTGAGCCGCGGGCTAGGTATCTACACCTATGGCTTGAGCACCCTGTAAGTGTCAAAAATGCAGTCTTTCCAAGAAAGGCTGTTATGTCGTCCGATCCCCGAGTTGAGTCAGCGGTTTCGCACTGGGCACCACGTTTTGTATCCAATGGCGTCCTGCTGGCAGACTTTAATGAAGTCACTGATGGCATTGCCCGCTGGGAAGACTGGTGCTCCGCTTGGTGCGCCAGAGCCGCCTCACACGAGGCCCTAGGCAAAGAAGCGCTGGCAGAAGGCCACAAACTCACTGCGGGCGAGCACTTAACCCGCGCGGGGGTTTATTACCACTTTGCCAAGTTTGTGTTTGTGGACGACATCGACCAAATGCGTGCCGCCCACACCAAAGCCATTGAATGCCGCCAGTTGGCCTTGCCGCATCTGCGCCCACCAGCCGAGCGGGTAGAAGTGCCTTATGGGTCCGGGCATTTGGCGGGCATTTTGAGAAAACCTGCAGGCGTCTCCAACCCGCCGGTGCTGATCATGGTGCCAGGCTTAGATTCGGCCAAGGAAGAGCTTGAGGCCTACGAATTGCCATTTTTGGCACGCGGCATTGCCACCTTGATGGTCGACGGCCCAGGTCAGGGCGAGGCGGAATACGACTTCCCCATCCGAGGCGACTACGAGGTTCCTGTGAAGGCCGTGGTGGACTGGTTGGTGCAACGCACCGATGTGGACACCCAGCGCATTGGCCTGTGGGGTGTGAGCTTGGGCGGCTATTACGCGCCGCGCGCCGTGGCTTTTGAAAAACGCATCAAAGCCTGTATTGCACTGGCTGGCCCCTTTGACTGGGCAAGCAACTGGGACGCTCTACCCCTGCTCACGCGCGAAGCCTTCAGGGTGCGCAGCCACCTGAAAACCCAAGCCGAGGCCAAACAGCATGCCAGCACCCTGTCTATGGTGGACATTGCCAAGCAAATTGAATGCCCAATTTTTATAGTGAGCGGCAAGCTGGACCGCTTGGTGCCTTGGCAAGATGCACAAAGGTTGGCCGACGAAGTGTCGGGACCCTCGGAATTGTTGGTGGTGGAAGACGGCAACCACATTGCCAACAACCGCCCCTACCGCTACCGCGCCAAATCTGCAGACTGGCTCATGGCGCAGTTTGGAATGCCTAAAGTTTGAACAGGAGACACCTCATGCTGAACTCTGCTTTACAAAAAATTTCCGGTGGTTGGAACCCTTTTTACTTGGCGATCTCCGCCACGGCGCTCACGACTGCCATGGCTGTAACGGCCTTCATACCCGCAGCGTGGGCGCAAACCGCACCCAATGTGGGGTTTCCCAACAAACCCATACGTTTGGTGTCTGGTGCCTCTGCTGGCAGCGCGTCTGATGTGGTGGCGCGTTCCATTTCTAATGCGTTGCAAAACGACTTGGGCGTGTCGGTGGTGGTGGAAAACCGTACCGGCGCCGGTGGTTTGGTCGCGGCGCGACACATTTTGGCTTCCCCAGCGGATGGGTATTCGGTGTTTGTGTACACCTCGGCGCACACTCTTAACCCGCTCATTACGCAAGTGGGCTATGACCCTGCGGCCGATTTTTCGGGTGTAACGCCGCTGGCGCACCTGCCCAATGTGTTGGTGGCTGCCCCTAGCAAGGGTTTTAAAACGGTCCAAGATTTGATTCAAGCCGGCAAGGCCAAGCCCGGGCAGCTGAATTACGCCTCGGCGGGCATTGGTACCGCCACCTTCATGAATGCCGAAAAATTCAACTACGGTGCAGGCATCAAGGCAGTGCACGTGGCCTTTAAGGGCACGCCCGAGGCCCTGACCGAAACCATCTCCGGCCGAATTGACTATTTCTTTGCGCCCATCGTCTCGGTGCTGCCCATGATTCGCGAGGGCCGTTTGGTGGCCTTGGCTGTGGGCACCACCAAACGCACCCCCGTGCTGCCCGACACCCCCACCACGCTGGAAGTGGGCGTGCCTGAGTCCGACTATATTTTTTGGACTGGCATGCTGGTGCCCTCTAAAACACCGCGCGACGTGGTGCAAGCCTTGAACCAAGCCGCCTTGCGCGCCTTGCAAAACCCCGAGGTGAAAGAGCGTTTGGCCAAACTCGGAGCAGAGCCCATGCCCATGAGCCCTACCGAGTTTGACAACTACATCAAAGGCGAATTGGCCGCCAACGCCAAAATCGTTAAAGCCGCCAACATCAAGGCCGATTGATTTATTTTTGGCCAATGCGCGATTCGGTGCCGTTGATCAAACGGCTGATGTTGGCCTTGTGCCGGGCAATCAGCAGCATCGACATCACGCATACGGCCAGCAAAACGGGCATGTCGGCCCGCCAAGCGATGCCGTCGCCCAGCAGGTAATACACGGGTGCAAATAAGGCGGCCACCAGCGCGGCCAGTGACGAATACCTCAAGAAAAACGCCACGATGAGCCAAGTGGCCAAGGTGGCCAAGCCCAACACACCATCCAACCCCAGCAAAACCCCGAGCGCAGTAGCCACACCCTTGCCGCCTTGAAAGCGGAAATACACCGGAAACAAATGCCCCAAAAACGCCCCCAAAGCCACTAGCGCCAAGGCTTCAGACTCCAAGCCCCAAGGTGCGCCATACATTCGGATGAGCACCAAGGGCACGCCACCCTTAGCCGCGTCTAACAACAAAGTGGCAATGGCCGCAGCTTTTGAGCCCGAGCGCAGCACATTGGTAGCCCCTGGGTTTTTGCTGCCGTAAGTGCGTGGGTCGTTCAGGCCCATGACCTTACTTACCAACACGGCAAAAGACACAGAGCCCAAGGCGTAAGCCAGCATGCCTGCAAGCAGGGCCCAAAACCATGTGGCATCCATCACGTGTCGCACCTTTCGTTTGTATTTGTATGTGTCTTTATGATTCCTGAATGTACCAAGTCCACACCAAGCCTATCAGCGAGATCGTGCCGGTTCGAGGCATTGACTACCACGTGCTGCGGTGGAGCCCCTCTGAAGGCGCAGATGGGGCGCAGAATATAGCCCCACAAGCCAAGCCCTCCCCGCAGCCGCCTTTGGTCATGATGCATGGCTGGATGGACGTGGGGGCATCGTTTCAGTTTGTTGCGGACGCCTTCAGCATGGCCTTTAGGCAAGGCCGCACACTCATTGCGCCCAGCTGGCGGGGCTTTGGGCTGAGCGAATCGGCGCAAGAGCATTTTTGGTTTCCCGACTATTTGGCCGATTTAGAGGTGTTGTTGGACCACTATGCCCCAAACACTGCGGTAGATTTGCTCGGCCACAGCATGGGCGGCAATGTGGTGATGATGTACGCTGGTATCCGGCCAGAACGCATCCGCAAGCTCATCAACCTAGAAGGCTTTGGCATGCCCGCCAACACGCCCGAGCAGGCACCGCAGCGATTTGCGCAATGGCTTCACGAGCTGCAACGCGTGCGCCAAGGGGAGATGGCTTTAAAAACCTACGACAACGCCCAAGGCGTGGCGCGCCGCCTCATGAAAACCAACCCCAGACTGCCCGAGGACAAGGCCCTGTGGCTGGCCCACCAGTGGGCTCGCCCCATAGCGGCGGGGCCGCAGGCTGGGCAATGGGAAATTTTGGGCTCCGCTGCGCACAAGGTGGTCAGCGCCCAGTTGTATCGGGTAGAAGAGGTGCTGGAAATCTGGAAACAGATTGTTGCTCCTCTGCTGATGGTGCAAGCCAGCGAAAACGAAATGAGTACGTGGTGGAAAGACCGCTACACGCAGGCTGAATTTGATCAGCGCATTCAGGTAGTGCCCCAAGTTCAACACGCCAAAATTGATCCGGCTGGCCACATGCTGCACCACGACCAACCCCAGCAACTAGCGACCCTGATCGAAGACTTTTTGCTCGCATGAGAAAATCCGAGGTTATTCAGAGGACTCACACATCATGGACGCAGAACGCATCAACACTATTGGAACCCGCCTAGCCGACCTGAGCCAGCGTGCAAGTGAGTTGCGGAGGTATCTTTGACTACGATGCCAAAGCCGAACGCCTGCGAACCGTTAACGCTTCACTAGAAGACCCCTCTGTCTGGAACGACCCCAAACGCGCCCAGGAATTGGGTAAAGAAAAAAAAGCGCTGGACGGCGTGGTGGTCACCCTGACCGGCCTAGAGCGCGACCTTTCAGACAACACCGAGTTGTTTGATATGAGCAAAGAAGAGGGTGACGACGACAGCCTCGTCACCATTGAATCTGAAACCGCCTCACTTTCTGCCATTGTGGAAGGCTTGGAATTCAGGCGCATGTTCAACAACCCGGCCGACCCCCTGCCCTGCTTTTTGGACATTCAAGCCGGTGCAGGCGGCACCGAGGCCTGCGACTGGGCCAGCATGCTGCTGCGCCAGTACCTTAAATACGCTGAGCGCAAAGGCTTTACCGCCAATGTGGAAGACCTGACCGAGGGCGACACCGCGGGCATTAAGGGCGCCACCATCAAAATTGAAGGCGAATACGCCTTTGGCCTGCTGCGCACCGAAACCGGCGTGCACCGCTTGGTACGCAAGTCACCGTTTGACTCTTCGGGCGGACGCCACACCAGTTTTGCCAGCGTGTTTGTGTACCCGGAAATTGACGACTCGATTGAAATTGACATCAACCCGTCGGATGTGCGCACCGACACCTTCCGTGCCAGCGGCGCGGGCGGTCAGCACATCAACAAAACCGACTCTGCCGTGCGCCTGACGCACATTCCCACGGGTATCGTGGTGCAGTGTCAAGATGGGCGCAGCCAGCACAGCAACCGCGATGTGGCCTGGAAGCGCCTGCGCAGCCGCTTGTACGACCATGAAATGCGCAAGCGCATGGAAGAGCAACAGAAACTTGAAGACACCAAAACCGATGTGGGTTGGGGGCATCAAATTCGCTCCTACGTACTAGACAACAGCCGCATTAAAGATTTGCGTACCAATGTAGAGGTGTCTGCCACCCAAAAAGTGCTGGATGGCGACCTGGATGTGTTTATTGAGGCCTCGCTTAAACAAGGTGTTTAAGCGGGTGATCCACCGAGTTTTTATCGACTGTGATTTATTTACCGGAGTTCCACCATGTACCGTGAAGGCCAATCTGGCGTGATCCGCCGAGAACACTACACCGCTCCCGCGTTTTGGATCGACACCGTCGATCTGACTTTTGACTTGGACCCCGCCAAAACCCGTGTGCTCAACAAAATGAGCATGCGCCGTAATCCTGATGTGGCGGTGCAGCCCTTGGTGTTGGATGGCGAAGACCTCAACCTCGCCCGCGTGCTGGTCAATGGGCAAGGCGCGTCTTTCAAGATGGACGGTCAACGCTTGGTGCTTGAAAACCTGCCCGAAGGCAGCTTTGAGCTTGAAATTTTTACCACCTGCGCGCCTGTAAAAAACACCCAACTGATGGGTCTTTATGTCAGCAACGACTCATTCTTTACCCAGTGTGAAGCAGAAGGGTTTAGGCGCATCACCTACTTTTTAGACCGCCCTGACGTGATGGCCAGCTTCACCGTCACGCTGCGCGCCGACAAAGCCGCCTATCCTGTGTTGTTATCCAACGGTAATTTGGTGGAGCAAGGCAACTTGGTGGGCACCGGCAACGAAGGCCGCCACTTTGCCAAATGGGTAGACCCCCATAAAAAACCCTGCTACTTGTTTGCGTTAGTGGCGGGCAAACTGGTGGCGCGCGAGCAGCGCATTGTGTCGCGCGCAGGCAAAGAACACACACTGCAAATTTATGTACGCCCTGGCGACCTCGACAAAACCGAGCACGCCATGAATTCGCTCATGGCCGCCGTGGCTTGGGACGAAGCCCGTTTTGGACTGCCGCTAGACCTAGAGCGCTTTATGGTGGTGGCCACCAGCGACTTCAATATGGGGGCCATGGAAAACAAGGGCCTCAACATTTTCAACACCAAGTTTGTGCTGGCCAACCCTGCCACAGCCACCGACACAGATTACGCCAACATTGAAAGCGTGGTGGGACACGAGTACTTTCACAACTGGACGGGCAACCGCATCACCTGCCGCGACTGGTTTCAGCTCAGCCTTAAAGAGGGGCTTACGGTTTTTAGAGACCAAGAGTTCAGCCAAGACTTGGCGGGCAGCCCGTCGGCCCGAGCTGTTAAACGCATTGAAGACGTTCGGGTGCTGCGCACCGCCCAGTTTCCTGAAGACGCAGGGCCCATGGCGCACCCCGTACGGCCCGACAGCTACCTGGAAATCAACAACTTTTATACCGTGACCGTTTATGAAAAAGGCGCCGAAGTGGTGCGCATGATGCAAACCTTGGTGGGCCGCAGCGGCTTTGCGAAGGGCATGGCGCTGTACTTTGAGCGCCACGATGGGCAAGCCGTCACCTGTGACGACTTTGCTCAGGCCATTGCCGACGCCAACCCTCAATCCGACTTGGCGCGTCACTTGCCGCAATTCAAACTTTGGTACAGCCAGGCCGGTACACCGCGTGTCGACGCCCGAGGCAGTTTTGATGCCGCGAGCCAGTGCTACATGCTCACCCTGACTCAATCCTGCCCGCCCGCAGCGGGGCAAGACAGCCACGCGCCATTTGTCATTCCGGTGGCTTTGGGCTTGCTCAGCGCCGACGGGCAGCCGCTTGCCCTCGACGCCAGTGGCGCCACTTCGCACACCGTGGTGCTCACTCAAACCAGCCAAACTTTAAAGTTTGAAGGCATAACGTCCGAGCCTGTGCCCTCGCTGCTGCGCGGCTTTAGCGCGCCAGTGGTGTTGGAAGTGACCTATACCGATGCGCAACTGCTCACCCTGCTGGCACACGACACCGACCCCTTCAACCGCTGGGAAGCCGGCCAGCGCTTGGCCTTGCGCCGTGCGTTGGCAGCTATTGAGGGCAACGCAGAAACTCAAACCCCTGTTCTAGATGAAGCTTTTGTACAAGCCATGCGGCAAGTGCTGCGTCACCCTGAGCTGGACGCCGCCTTTAAAGAGCTGGCGCTCACGCTGCCATCTGAGACTTATATTTCCGAGCAATTGAAGGTGGTGGAACCGCAGCTCGTGCACGCCGTGCGCGAAGCCATGCGCACACAACTGGCCGCCGAGCTTTTTGATGACTGGCAATGGGCCTACCAAACCCACCACGATGCTGGCGCCTACCAAGCCGATGCCGTATCTGCCGGCCGCCGTGCGCTGTGTGGCCTAGCCTTAACCATGCTGTGTTTGGCTGCCAGCGGCTCGGGAGACACGGTTTGGCCGGGCAAAGCCTTTCAGCTGTTTAAAGATGCCGGCCACATGACCGACCGCTTTCAGGCCTTGTCGGCTTTGGTGCACAGCGGCCATGCCTTGGCCACAGAGGCGCTGCAACGTTTTCATGCGCAGTTCAAGCATGAGGCGCTGGTGCTGGACAAGTGGTTTGCGCTGCAAGCCAGCGCTTGCGACCGCGGCGGGCAGATCTTGCCGGCCGTGCGTTTGCTCATGCAGCACCCGGACTTTAATATTCGCAACCCCAACCGCGCGCGCAGCTTGATCTTCAGCTATTGCAGTGCCAACCCCGGGGCGTTTCACCGTAACGATGCCGCGGGCTATGTTTATTGGAGCGAGCGCGTGATGGAGCTGGACGCCATCAACCCCCAAGTTGCGGCCCGACTAGCGCGTGCGCTAGACCGCTGGAGCAAACTCGCAGAGCCCTACCGTAGTGCAGCGCGCGAAGCCTTGGCCCGCGTTGCAGCTAAAGCCGACTTGAGCAACGACGTGCGCGAAGTGGTCAACCTGGCCTTAGCTGCTTAACCCCTTTACCGCAGGAGT
>CAMAWQ010000069.1 GCA_945862005.1 Hylemonella gracilis
CGTCAATCTTGATCCACGGCACCTCGTGGTGTAACACCGTGACAAACAAATTGTTTTTGTGCAGCACCTTGTTGTGCTTGAGGTTGTGGAGCAAGGCGTTGGGCACGCGGCCGGATGCTGCATTTAAAAACACCGCCGTACCATCTACACGCACGGGGGGATGGATAAACACGGAGTCTAAAAAGTCATTCAAGTGCATGGACTCGCTGGTCAGCCGCTCGCTGAGCAAAGCGCGCCCGTCGCGCCACGTCATCATGACCACAAACAACAGCCCCGCAAATGCCAGCGGAAACCAGCCGCCGTCAAAAATCTTCAAGGCATTGGATACAAAGAAGGCGGTGTCCACCACCACAAAAACACTGGTAGACAAAATGGCCACCCAAAGCGGCAGGCCAAATTTGTAACGCACCACAAAAAAGGTGAGTAAGGTGGTGATGACCATCAACAAACTCACCGAAATACCGTAGGCACCAGCCAGGGCGGATGAAGAACCAAAAAACAGCACCGCCGCAAAGACGCCGGCCAACAAAAACCGGTTAACGGCCGGTATGTAAATTTGGCCAGTTTCGCGAATGGAGGTGTGCAATATGGACAAGCGCGGCAAAAACCCCAGTTGTATGGTTTGTTTGGTGGCCGAGAAGGCCCCCGAAATCAAGGCCTGAGACGCAATCACCGTGGCCGCGGTAGCCAAAAGCACCATAGGGATCATGGCCCAGTCGGGCGTCATCAAATAAAACGGGTTTTTAGCTGCTTCGGGGTCGGCCAGCACCAAAGCGCCTTGGCCAAAGTAATTGAGAACCAAAGCAGGCATAACCAAGCCAAACCACGCTAGGCGAATAGGTTTTTTGCCAAAATGGCCCATGTCGGCATACAAGGCCTCTGCGCCCGTGACGCATAAAAACACTGCCCCCAAGGTGATGAAGGCGATGTGGTAGTTTTCGGTGGCAAAGGCCAGCGCGTAGCCTGGCCAGACCGCCTTAAGAACCGATGGGTTTTCCAGAATTTGGAGCACCCCAGTGGTGGCAATGGCCAGAAACCACAGAACCGTGATGGGGCCAAAAAATTTACCAATGTCGCCCGTGCCACGGTTCTGAAACCAAAAGAGCACCAGCAACACCACAAGGGAAATACCCACCACATAGGGCTCGGCTTCAGGCGTCACAATTTTGAGGCCCTCCACCGCAGAAAGCACCGAAACAGCCGGGGTGATGATGCCGTCGCCAAAAAACAGGGCCACACCAAACACCCCCAAAACGACCAAAATGCCTCGGGTGCGCGGCTGGTCTTTCACCGATTGAGACGCCAATGCCAATAAGGCCATCAGCCCGCCTTCGCCATGGTTGTCGGCCCGCATGATCAGTACCACGTACTTGAGTGACACCACAAGCATCAGGGTCCAGAAAAACAACGACAACACGCCCAAAATATTGTCAGGATTGATGGTCACTTGGCCGCTGACAAACACCTCTTTAAAGGCATACAGCACACTGGTGCCAATGTCGCCGTACACCACGCCAATGGCACCCACCGTCAGGGCGGCTAATGAGGATTTGTTTTGAGACATGATGAAAGCCTTGGCTAAGCTTTGTGAAACGCCTTGGCTGAATAGTTTGGGTTTCGGTATTGTGCTACTTGTTTGTTGCGCCGCAACATAGCGGCGCTTGCGACATCGTTTCGCACACCTCCGTTACCCATACACCTCGCCTAAGGGGTCAGTGGCCTCCAACTCATAGCTGGCGGCCAGCATAGCCAAGCGGCCAATGACGCCATACATATAAAAACGGTTAGGCGCACTGGCGCCGGGCTTGATGCCCGGCTGGGGCAAATGGGCGCTTTCGGCAAACGCTAGGGGCACAAAGCTGGCACCTGGGGCATTGAGGTTTTCATCCACGCCGCGTTCGGCATGCACCCGGTAGAAGCCCCCCACCACATACCGGTCCATCATGTAGACCACGGGTTCGGCCACCGCGTCGTTGATGTGTTCGTTGGTCAGAACCCCTTCTTGGATGATGACCTCGTTGACCTCTTGGCCGTCTTTGATGACGCTCATTTTGTTGCGGGTGCGACGGTTGACGGCTTCGAGCTCTTTGGCGTCGCGCACGGTCATGATGCCCATGCCGTAGGTGCCATTGTCGGCCTTGACCACCACAAACGGCTTGTCTTTGATGCCGTACTCTTTGTACTTTCGACGAATTTTGGTGAGCATCACATCGACATTGCTCGACAACACGTCGATGCCCGAGCCTTCCGCAAAATTGACTTCACCACACTTGCTGAACATCGGGTTGATGAGCCAAGGGTCAATGCCCAGCAACTTGCCAAAGCGCTTGGCCACCTCTTCGTAGCTCTGAAAATGCCGGCTCTTGCGGCGGGTCGACCAGCCTGCGTGCAGGGGCGGCAGCAGGTACTGCTCATTCAAGTCTTCCAATATGCCGGGCACGCCGGCGCTCAAGTCGTTGTTGAGCAAAATGGTGCAGGGGTCAAAGTCTTTGAGGCCCAAGCGGCGCTTGCTGCGCACCACGGGCTCCAGCGTCACGGAATCGCCGCTGGGCAGGTCAAATACCGTGGGTTTCTTAATTTCGGGGTTGATGGAGCCAATGCGCACGTTCAAACCGGCCATATTGAAAATACGGCGCATCTGGGCCACATTGCTCAAATAAAAGGTGTTGCGGGTGTGGTTTTCAGGAATCAGCAACAAGTTACGGGCTTCGGGGCAAATTTTTTCAATGGCTGCCATGGCCGCCTGTACGGCCAGCGGCAGCATTTCGGGCGTCAGGTTGTTCCAACCACCGGGGTAAAGGTTGGTGTCCACCGGTGCAAGCTTGAAGCCGGCATTGCGAATGTCCACTGACGAATAAAACGGCGGGGTGTGCTCCATCCACTCCAGCCGAAACCAGCGCTCAATGGCGGGCATGGAGTCCAAAATGCGTTGCTCCAGCTCGTTGATAGGGCCTTGCATTGCGGTGACCAAATGGGGAACCATGGTGGGACCTTATTGTGTTGTGTGTATGTGAATGGGGCTCGCGTGTCAGGCTCAAGAATCAGCTTCGAATATCGCCTTGACCCAGCACCACGTATTTGAGGGATGTCAAACCCTCTAGCCCCACGGGGCCGCGGGCATGAAATTTGTCGGTGCTGATGCCAATTTCGGCACCCAAACCGTATTCAAACCCATCTGCAAATCGGGTGCTGGCATTGACCATCACACTGCCGGAGTCCACCTCGCGCAAAAACGCTTGGGCATGCTGGTGGTTGCTGGTGATGATGGCGTCGGTGTGGTGGCTGCCATATCGGTTGATGTGGGCAATGGCTTCTTCCAAACCTGCCACCACCTTGATGCTGATGATAGGGGCCAAATACTCTTCAAACCAGTCTTGTTCGGTGGCGGCTGTGAGCTGGGGCGCTGAAGGACGGCCAAGTGCTCCAGCAGGGGCCGTTGGCTGCGACTTCAAAACCTCAAGCGTCAGAGAGTCGCAACGCATTTCCACACCCTTGGCTGCGAACACCGCTGCCATTTGGGGCAGAAATTCTTCGGCCACACCGGCGGCCACCAACAGGCTTTCGCAGGCGTTGCAGGGGCTGTATTTTTGGGTTTTGGCGTTGTCCACCACACGCAGGGCCATGGCCAGATCGCAGGGGTCGTCCACATACACATGGCAGTTGCCGTCCAGATGCTTGATGACAGGCACCTTGGCCTCGCGGCTGATGCGCTCAATCAGCGATTTGCCGCCGCGCGGGATGATGAGGTCCACAAATTCAGGCATGGCAATGAGCTGGCCCACCAACGCGCGGTCGGTGCTGGGCACCAGCTGCACGGCGTCAGCGGGCAAGCCGCTTTCAGCTAAGGATTGCCGCACCAGCTCGGCCAACGCTTTGTTAGAAGCTATGGCCTCAGACCCGCCGCGCAGGATGCAGGCGTTACCACTCTTAATGGACAAGCTGGCCGCCTCAATGGTGACGTTGGGTCGGCTCTCATAAATCATGCCAAACACGCCTATGGGTACGCGCATTTGGCCCACCTGAATGCCGCTGGGCTGCTGACGCATGCCCGTAATGCCGCCAATGATGTCAGGCATAGCCGCCAGTTGTTCGCAGCCCAAAGCCACCGTTTCCAGCGCTTGCGGCGAAAGCTTGAGCCGATCCAGCATGGGGCCGCTTAAGCCCGCCGCCTGGGCACGCTCCAGGTCTTGGGCATTAGCCTGTTGGAGGGTGGCGGTTTGGGCGCGCAACAAACGCGCCAAGCCTAAAAGGGTTTGGTTTTTGGCGGCCGCCGTGGCTTTGGCCATGTGGGCAGACGCCGCCCGAGCCTGCTGGCCCAGTTGCAACATCACTTCAGACAAGCCGGTTTCAGAGGCAGGTACAGCAGAGGGTGCGGTGTGGTTCATGCCAGCATTCTCGCACCGAGCTGGGCGGCATAACTAGGCCATGTTGACGCCGTTGCGCTCCTTGAGCCGCCGCCCTCAATCGGTCTTGATTTTGGCTTTGCGAATCACCTCGCCCCATTTATCGGACTCGGTTTTGAAGTAGCGGGCCGCTTCGGCAGGGCTGGTGGGTGCGGGCTCCATGCCAATTTTACGAATTTGAGCCACCACTTGGGGGTCGTTCAGGGTGGCGGCGATGGCGGCATTGAGCTTGCGGACCACCTCGCTAGGGGTGCGGGCGGGCACGGCAAAGGCATACCAGTTGATGGCTTCAAACCCGGCAAACCCCGATTCCGAAATGGTGGGCACCTGAGGCAAAGCATCAGACCGCTTGAGCCCCGTGGTGGCCAAAGCACGCAAACGCCCACTTTGTATGTGCTGAATCGCGTCTGACGGGCTGGAAAAAATAGACGGCAAGGCACCACCCAACAGGTCGTTCATGGCCGGGGCGCCCCCGCGATAGGCTATGTGTTGGTTGTTGAGGTTGGCGGCAGACTTCAGCAATTCGCCCGACAAATGCCCGGCGCTGCCTATGCCCGATGAGCCAAACGACAAACGCGTGTCGGGGCTTCGCGCCTGCTGGATGTAGTCGTCCAAGGTTTTGATATCGCTGCTGGCTTGCACCACCAGCACATTAGAAAACACCACCGCCATAGACACCGCTGCCGTGTCGGTGATGGGGTTGTAGGCGAGTCGGCTTAAATGCTGATTGACCGCAAGAGACCCAATGGTGCCCAGCATCAGAGTGTGGCCATCTGGAGCCGACTTGATGAGCTGGTCGGTGGCAATGTTGCCGCCGGCGCCAGGCCGGTTTTCAACCACCACGTTTTGCTTGAACTGCTCGGCCAACTTGGGCGCGATGAGGCGCGCCACAATGTCTGCCCCACCACCTGGGGCAAAACCTACCAAAAGCTTGAGGGTTTGGGTGGGAAAGGCGTCCTGCTGGGCCTGGGCACTCCATGGACAAGCCAAAGCCACCAAAGCCGCTAAGGCAGCATAAGACGCCGCCTGAGCCGAGCTGAAAACCCTAGCTTTAAATAACGTGAAGGTGTTGTTCATAACTCAAGATCTTTCCACCGCACTATGGCAAGGTCTATTCGGGTTTTCGATGGGCAGGCCTAATCAGTTACCTTGCCTTAGCCATGCAAGGCTCGCACAAGCCCATGGCCAAGCGGTGCAAGGCCTGCCAGGGGTCGTGGGGCCAGTCGGGCTGTTTAAGGCCCTTGACAATGCCGTCCACCACATGTGCGGCTTGCAACAGGTTGTTCAAGGTGGTGTCGCTCAGGCGGGGCAACACCCGCTCCATGAGTTTTTCTTTCACACCCCACACGCGCTGCTCGCGCAGGGCCATGGGCAAAGGCCGCCCCGCAGCTATGGCGTCTTTAACGCGCTTTAAGGTGCGAATGTCTTCGCTCAAGGTGTAATGCACCAGCACCTCAGATTCCCCCTCGGCCTTCAAACCCTCCAGCATGCGCTGCACGCGTGCCACTTGTCCTGCCAACACGGCCTCGGTCAACTTGAACACGTCGTACCGCGCCACATTGAGTACCGAGCCTTCGACCTGCTCAAAACTTAAAGGGCCAGACGGATACAGCAAATGGAGTTTTTGAATTTCTTGATGGGCTGCCAACAAATTGCCCTCCACCCGGTCAGCAAAAAACTGCAAGGTGCGCTGCCCTTCTTCGCCAGCGGCCACCCTTTGGTCTTGCGCCTGCAGGCGCATGGCAATCCACTGGGGTAACTGGGCGCGGGGCACGGTTTCAATGTGTACCGTCACACCAAACTGATCCAAAGCGCTGAACCACGCACTGGTTTTGCTGGCTTTGTCTAAGTGCGGCAGCAGCACCAACACCAGTGTGTGGTCGAGGTCTTGCATGCTTTGCGCGAGTTGCTGCAAGGCCACACTGCCCTCTTTACCAGGCTTGCCGCTGGGAATACGCACCTCAAGCAGCTGCTGATCGGCAAACAAACTCAGCGAACTGCCCCCCGAGAGCACCTCGCCCCAATCAAAACGAGCCCCCGACACGGTGTGCACGGTGCGCTCGGTAAACCCTTGGGCATGGGCCGTGGCACGAATCAGGTCGGCCGCCTCTTGTTGAAGCAAGGGCTCATCGCCGTACAAGGTGTAGAGGCTGCGCAAACCGCGCTGCAGCTGCTGAGAAAGCTGGGCAGCGGCCAGTTGCATGGTCTAGAAAGCCTTTACCGCCGCCAAACGCCGCAACAACTGCTGCACTACATCCGACTGCATGGCCCTGTACAACTGAGCCTCTTCCACCTCTTTAGACAAGGCCGCGCTTTCGTTAAAGCTAATGTCGCGCTGCTGCACGATTTCGGTGTCGGGAATCAAGTCTTTGCCCTCAGGCGTTCTCAGGCGAAAACGAAATTTCAAGCGCAACTGAAATTCCCGCACCTGGCCGGAGGAGTTCACGCCCACCACCACTTTTTCGCGGGCTTCAGACAAGATGTCAAGCACCACATCGGCGTTTTTTCTTTCTAAGGGGTCAGTCAAAAGGGTCACGCCACCCACCGCCGCCAAATTGCGTTTGAGCTCAATGCCCATGAGCGAATTGGGCGCCACCGCGGTGTAAATGGTTTTGAACGCAAAGTTGGGGGGCTGACGCAGTTGAAATCCGCAAGCGCTCAATCCAGCAATGCAAGCCACCAACAGGCCCCGTCGGGCCAAGCTTTGTAAGGGCGATGCATGCGGCTTGAAATCAGTTTTCATGTCAGCAAGTGCTTTCAGTCAGGCCACCACCACGTTGACCAAGCGACCCGGCACCACAATGACCCGACGTATGGTGCCCCCCAGCTTAAGCACGGACTCGCTGTTACGGGCCGCCGTTTCGATAGCGGCGGCATCGGCGCCGGCAGGTACCAACAAAGTACCGCGGTGCTTGCCATTGATTTGCAGCACCAGTTCAATTTCGTCTTGCTGCAAGGCCAGCTCATCCAACTGCGGCCAGGCGGCGTCCAGCAGGTCGCCCATGGCGCCCGCATAGCCCATCTCATTCCACAACACCCATGCCACATGGGGTGTGGCGGGGTAGAGGCAGCGCAGCAGGATGCCAAAACCTTCCAGCAAGGCTAAGGCAGAGCCGGGCTGGCTGCAGGCTTCGTCTTGAGACTTAAAAGACTCTAAGGCATTGAGCATTTTCATGGCACCAGAGACCACGGTGTTGTATTGCATGCGCTGGTAGTCGTAATCCACCTGCTTGAGGATGCTGTGCATCTCAAACCGCAAACCTTTGGCCGCCTTGGCCATGGGCACCTCTTGCAGCGTCGTGGCACCTGCCACGCTAGCATCGGCAGCCACGGGATCCAAAGTGCTGAGCTTGTGGCCCAAGTTCCAAACCCTGCGCAAAAAGCGGTGGCTGCCTTCCACCCCGGCGTCGTTCCACTCCAGGGTGGCCTCGGGCGGGGCGGTGAACATGGTGTACAAGCGCGCAGTATCAGCGCCGTGTTTTTCAATCAAGTCCTGCGGGTCGACCCCGTTGTTTTTGGACTTGGACATGGTGCCCACGCCTTCATAGTCGATAGCGGTGCCCACCGGCAATAGGCCGTCGGTACTGTCAACCGCCTGCTTGAGAGCGGCCCCCACCACCTTACCCGCCTCGTCCAGCACATGCTCCACATCGTGCGGCCAGAAATATTCCTTGCCGCCTTGCTGGGTGCGGCGACTGTAAATGTGGTTGAGCACCATGCCCTGCGTGAGCAGTTTGGTAAAGGGCTCGTCCACCTTGACCAAGCCGGCGGCCTCGGAATCTTCAGGACCCTTGACCCGAATATCGCGCATGACCTTGGTCCAAAAACGGGCGTACAGCAGGTGGAGGATGGCATGTTCAATGCCGCCGATGTACTGGTCCATCGGCATCCAGTAGTTGACACCGTCGGCCACCATCTTGTCGGAGTTGGTGGGGTCGCAATACCGCATGAAATACCAGGACGAATCGACAAACGTGTCCATGGTGTCGGTCTCGCGGCGTGCGGGCTTGCCGCACAGCGGGCAGGCCACGCGCTGGTTGCTCCCCGGACTGGCCGCATGAAAGCCTTCATGCTTGACCAAGGGGTTGCCCGAACCATCGGGAATGCAGTCTTGCGGCAGCACCACCGGCAGGTCTTTTTCGGGCACAGGCACCGCGCCGTGTTCGTCGCAATGGATGATGGGTATGGGCGTGCCCCAGTAGCGCTGTCGGCTGATACCCCAGTCTCGCAAACGCCAAGTGGTTTTTTTCTCGCCCAAGCTTTGTGCTGAAAGAAGTTCAGCAACCTTGTCCACGGCGGCTTTAAAGCCCAAGCCGTCCAGTACACCGGAGTCGATGCAAACACCGGCCTTGGTGGCATACCACTCTTGCCAGCGCGTGTCGTCAAAAACGACAGCCTCCGCGATCGTTGCGCTGGGTGCCGATTTCGGCTTGCCGTATGAGGCATCTGGCGTAACGGACGCGGAGGCGCTTTCAGCCACCACTTGCTTGATCGGCAAGCCGTACTTCAAAGCAAACGCAAAGTCGCGCTC